>NZ_JAPVLS010000095.1:0-33474 GCF_027158125.1 Streptomyces sp. H39-C1 | reverse complement strand
GCCGTCACCCCGCAGGCCGCGGCACCGTCCGGCATACCGTCCACGACGCCCACCCCCTCCCGTACACCCACACCCACCCCGACCGTGACCCCGTCCCGGCACCCGGTCCCGGCGGCCACCGTCCCCGTCGCGCGCTCGGCGAAGAAGGGCGTGGGCGTCTGGACGTTTCCGGGGGTGGACCAGGCGCTGACGCAGTCCGGCGCGAGCTGGTACTACACCTGGTCCACCCGGCATCAGGGGGTCGCGGGGTCCGGCACCGCCGGCTTCGTCCCGATGATCTGGGGCGCCGCGTCCGTCACCGACGCCGCCCTGGCGCAGGCCCGCGCCGAGAGCCCCTACCTGCTGGGCTTCAACGAACCCGACATGGCAGCGCAGTCCAACATGACGGTGGAGCAGGCGCTGTCCCTGTGGCCCCGGCTCAGCGCGGCCGGCCGGACGGTCGGCAGCCCGGCCGTGGCCTACGGCGGTGACACCGCCGGTGGCTGGCTCGACCGCTTCATGTCCGGGGCCGCCGCCCGGGGCTACCGCGTCGACTTCATCGCGCTGCACTGGTACGGCGGGGACTTCTCCACCCCCGCCGCCGTCAGCCGGCTGAAGTCGTATCTGCAGGCCGTCCACGACCGGTACCACAAGCCGATCTGGCTCACCGAGTACGCCCTGATCGACTTCTCGCACGGCACCAGGTTCCCCACCCCGCAGCAGCAGGCCTCCTTCGTCACCGCCTCCACCGCCATGCTGGCGGCACTGCCCTATGTGCAGCGTTACGCCTGGTTCGGCCTCCCGGCCTCGGACACCGCCCCCAGCAGCGGCCTCTTCCGCAGCGGAGCCGTCGCGACCGAGGCGGGCCGGGCGTTCCGCGCCGCGGGCTGAGGCGTGGCAGCCTCGCGGTGCACTGGGTAGGGTCGGAGACATGGCTGCACAGTTCGCGCGGGAGACGGGCACCAAGGGCGAGTTCACCCGGCAGGCGAACCGCTTCACCGATCGGATCACCGCCGACGGCACCGGCGGGCGGGTGCCGGAGGCGGGCCGCTACCGGCTGATCGTCTCGCTCGCCTGCCCATGGGCGCACCGCGCGATCATCGTGCGGCGGCTGCTCGGCCTGGAGGACGCGATCAGCCTGGGCGTGGTCGATCCGATCCGTGACGAGCGGGGGTGGCGCTTCACCCTGGACGAGGGCGACCGCGATCCGGTGCTCGGGATCGGCTTCCTGTCCGAGGCGTACCTGCGGACGGATCCGGCCTTCGAGGGCCGCGTCACCGTCCCGTCCCTCGTCGACACGGAGACCGGGACGGTCGTCAGCAACGACTACCCGCGGATCACCCTCGACCTCGAGACCGAATGGACCGCGTACCACCGGCCGGGAGCGCCCGACCTCTATCCGCCGCACCTCCGTCCCGAGATCGACGAGGTCGCCGCCGACCTGTTCCGTGATGTCAACAACGGTGTGTACCGCTGCGGTTTCGCCTCCTCGCAGGAGGCGTACGAGCAAGCCTACGACGCCCTGTTCAGCCGGCTGGACGTGCTCACCGAGCGGCTGGCGGGACAGCGGTACCTGGTCGGCGACCGCATCACCGAGGCGGACGTGCGGTTCTTCACCACGCTGGTGCGCTTCGACGCGGTGTACCACAACCACTTCAAGTGCAACCGGAACAAACTCACCGAGAACCCGGTGCTGTGGGCCTACGCCCGCGACCTCTTCCAGACCCCCGGCTTCGGCGACACCGTCGACTTCGACCAGATCAAGCGGCACTACTACGCCACCCACGAGCAGCTGAACCCGTCCCGCATCGTGCCCAAGGGCCCGGACCTGTCCGGCTGGACCACCCCGCACGGCCGCGAGGCCCTGGGCTCCTGAGGCTCCGACCGCTCACTCCGCCGGGGCGGACCGGGCGTAGCGGACGGCCAGTTCGCGCAGATGGGCCAGGAGCTCCGGCGGGCCGGTCACGTCGAAGTCGTAGCCCAGCATGCCCAGGTACACGCCCAGCGTCTCCACCGTGTCGGCACCGGTGTCCAGGGCGCAGGTGCCCGCCTCGACCGCCTCCACCACACCCACCGCCGGATTGATGCGCTCGACGACGGCGTCGGCGGCCGCGTGCACGGTGACCCGGGCCCGAGGTCCCGGGCCACCCGCCCGTGCCAGGATGGCGCCATGTTGGAAATCAGTCCCCTGCGTCCCTGGGACCGCGTGAAGTGGGAAGTACTGGCGCGCGGTTACATGGCGTTCTACGGGACGACCGTGCCCGACGCGGGGTACGAGGAGACATGGCAGCGACTGATCAACGGCGGGGAGCTGTACGGGATCGCCGCGCGTCTGGACGGCGAGGTCGTGGGCATCGCCCACTACCTGTTCCACGCCAACGTCTGGTCGGCCGGCGCCTGTTATCTGCAGGACCTGTTCGTCGACGAGGCGGCGCGGGGCCTCGGGGCGGGGCGGGCACTCATCGAGCAGGTGGCCGAGGCGGCGCGGGAACGTGCTGTGCCGCGGCTGTACTGGCACACCCGGCAGGACAACGCGCAGGCCCGGGCGCTGTACGACAGGGTGACGCGTTACCACGGCTTCGTCTGCTATGTCCTGCCGCTCGACTGACGGACGACGTCCGGATGACGGGCCGTAATCGGCCGCGTACACCGTGCTGAGCTGGGGGTCCCGCAGGACCTGAGTGTTTCTGCAGTGTTGCCGAGCACGGTCATCACCTTCCGCCTGAGGAGGTGATGTCATGAAGAAGATCACTGTCCGCAAGAACGGCCCGGTCAAGCTGACCTCGGCTTCGTCCCAGTACGGGACCTGGCCCTGGTGCTGATCTGAGTTCCGCTGTTGGCCCGTGTGCGGGAAGCCCTCCCGCGCGCGGGCTCAGGCCGTTGCAGGAGACGCGTGATGACAGCACCGTACCCGGAATTCCATGAGCTCACCTTCGTGACCGAACGCGACGAGGTCACTGTGGGGCGCCCGGACATCGAGTCCTACGTGACGTTCCCGGCGGACGGCGCCGAACTGCTGCGACGCCTCATGGACGGCATGGAGACCACCGCCGCCGCCCGCTGGTACCAGGAGACCTACGGCGAACCGGTCGACATCACGGACTTCCTCAGCACCCTCGACGACTGCGGCTTCGTCCGCTCGGAGGGCGAGGACACCGCACGCCTGGGCACGGTGCGCCACCAGCGGCTGGGCCGATGGCTGTTCTCGCCCCCGGCCTGGATCGTCTTCGCCGTGCTGACCGCCGCCGGCGTCGTCGCGATGGTCCGCGAACCGCAGGCGCGCCCGCACCCCCACGCGATCTTCCTGGCGGACTCCCTGCTCCTCACCCAACTCGTGCTGCTGCTGGGCCAGATACCGGGTCTGCTGTGGCACGAGCTGTTCCATGTCCTGGCCGCCCGCCGGCTCGGGGTCGGATCCCGGATGACCGTGGGCCGGCGGATGTACTTCCTCGTCCTGGAGACCCATCTCGACGGCCTGCTCGGCGTACCGAGCCGGCGCCGCTATCTGCCCTTCACCGCCGGGGTCCTCGCCGACGTCCTGCTCTTCTCGGCCCTGACGGTGGGCGCCGCAGCCGACGCGGCCAACGGCGGGCTGTCCTGGCCGGGCCGTGTCGCCCTGGCGTTCGCCTTCCCCACCCTGTTCAGGATCGCCTGGCAGTTCTTCTTCTTCCTGCGCACCGACCTCTACTACATGGTGACGACGGTGCTGGGCTGCACGGACCTGCACGAAGCGGCGACCGCCCGGCTGCGCAGGCAATGGCGGTGGGTGCCCGGAGTCCGCCCCAGGCCGGCCGACGCCGGGCCCTGGTCACCGCGCGACGCCGCGGTGGCGCGCTGGTACGCCCCCGCGATGATCGGCGGCGTCATCCTCCTCTTCGGCTGGGCGGCCCTCGCCATCATCCCGGCGCTGGTGGAGTTCGTGACCCGGGTGGCCGCCGGGCTGACCGGCGACGGCGGCACCGGCCTCGCCTTCTGGGACTCCATCGGCTCCGTCACCGTGATCCTCGCGCAATTCGTCTTGCCGTTCCTCCTGCCGGCCAGGAAGAGCGCCCGCAGAGAGGAACGCACCACATGAGCAGCAACCGCCAGACGCCCCGCCACAGCTGGCTCAGCGGACCCGACCGCAGGGTGCGGGCCGCGACCGCCGAAGCACTCGCCGCCGCCGGGCACCTGACCACCGTCGACTGCCACCGGCGGCTGCGCGGACCGTACACCGCGGCAGGCAGCCTGCTGCGCGCCATCGTGCCCGAGGTGCTCAAGACCAGGCCCGCGCTGGTCGCCCGGCATGCCATCGAGATCCTCTCGGTCGCGCCCGAACTCAAGGACCTCGTCGACGCGCCACCGCAGACACTGACGTCCCTCGCGTCGCCGACCGAGCGGACCCGGTACTACTCACCCCTGCGCACCCGCAGGATCGCCCATGGACTCACCGAGTTCCTCAACGCGTGGGCCCAGGAGGCCGGTACGACGGCGGGCCGGCCGCAACTGGTCCTGTTCGACAACCTGCACGCCGCCGACCCGACCGACCAGGAACTGATCACGGTCCTGCTGCGCCGTGCCCGGACCGAGGTCCTCACGATCGCGGTCGGCACCAGCGCCTCCCCGGACCTCCCCGACGGGCTGGCGCAGGCCCTGGACCGCCAGGCGCGGCGTACCGAGCTGCCGGCCGCACCCGCGGCGCCCGACACCCGCGTGCAGAACGAACTCCTCCAGGCGTACATCATCTCCGACGGCACCAGCGACATCCCGGCGGAGGTGGCCGCCTACCGGAACGCCGATCCGCGGCTGCGCTCCGGACTGCACCGTGTCCGCGCCGTCGAACTCGAGGAGGAGGACGACTGGAGCCTGCGGCTCGGCGCCATCCCCTACCACCGCGCGCACGCGGGCGGACGGACCGATGACGAGTGCCGCGACCTGCTGACCGCCGCCGACTACTGCCTCCGGATGGGCTACTACGACGCGGCCATCGAACTCGGCGGCCAAGGACGCGACAGCTTCGACCCGGTGGCACAGGAGCGGCTGTACTGCGTGGCCGGCGGCAAGACGGCCCAGGCGCTGGGCGCGCTGGGGCGTACGGAGGAAGCCGAGGTGATCTACCGAGAGCTGCGCGGCCGGTACACCGACCCGGTGGTGCACATGGTCTCCAGTTACGCCCTGTCCATGTTGTACACGCGGATCCACCCCGCCGAGCGTCAGGACTCGGACCTGGCGAAGCAGTACGTCAACAACTCCATCGCCATCGCCAAGCAGCTGCCGGATCCCGCCGACCGCGCTTTCCACACCGTCTTCCACGAGAACGGACTGGCCCTGGTCGAACTGCGCCGGGGCAACCCCGAGACCGCCCTGCGGCTGGTCACCGAGGGGCTGGCCCGGCTGGACCGCGAGCTGGAGCCGGGCAGGCAGTCGCTGCACCGCTCCGTGCTGCTGCACAACCGGGCCCAGGTCAACGTGGCCCTCGGCCGGCTGGACGAGGCGCTGGAGGACTTCAACGGCGTCCTCGCGCTCGACCCGTACTACCCCGAGTACTACTGCGACCGCGCCGCACTGCAGTACAAGCGGGGCGACCTGGAAGCGGCGCTCGCCGACTACGACCAGGCCGCCACCCTCACCCCGCCCATCCACGAGCTGTACTACAACCGGGCCGACGCCCGCGCGGCCGCCGGTGACACCGACGGCGCGATCGGCGACCTGCGCTACGTCCTGGAGCTCGAACCCGACTATCTCGCCGCCCGGGTCAACCTCGTCTCCCTGCTCATCGACGAGGGCGACACGGAACTCGCCTCCGTCCAGCTCGCGCAGGGCCTCGAACTCCACCCGGGTGAACCGGACCTGCTGTGCACGCGGGGCCTGATCGCCATGGAACAGGACGACGCGGACGAAGCCCTGCGCGCCTTCGACGAGGCACTCGCCGCCGACCCGCTGCGTTCGGCGGCCCTGGCCAACCGTGCCGTCCTGCACTACGAGGCCGGCGACCACGCCGCGGCCGTCGACGACCTGACCCGCGCCCTGGCGGTGACCGGGGACGACGCCGATCTCCTGTACAACCGCGGCTTCGCCCACCAGGCGGCCGGCAGCTGGCGGGCCGCCATCGCGGACTACCGGCACGCGCTCGACCTGCCCGGCGCCGACCGCGACGCCATCGAATGCCAACTCGCCGAATGCCAAGCGGCCCTGGCGGTCGCGGTAGCGGGCTGACGGGGGAAAGGACTACAGCGCCGCCGTCCGCCGATGGGAACCGGCTTCGGGGTACCCTGCCCGAGCCGACCCACGGCCCTGCCCATCCGCATGCCGACACGCGAGGACACGCACGTGAACGTAGTCATCTTCGGTGCGTCCGGCATGGTCGGTCAGGGGGTCCTGCGCGAGTGTGTGCTGGACGACCGGGTCGAGAGCGTCCTGGTGGTGGGCCGTGCGCCGCTCGGCCGGAGCCACCCGAAGGTCCGTGAGGTGATCCACCGGGACTTCACCGACTTCTCCGCGATCGAGGACGAGTTCGCCGGCCTCGACGCGTGCTTCTTCTGCCTGGGTGTCTCGTCGGGCGGGCGGAGCCAGGAGGAGTACGTGCGGATCACGCATGACTGCACCCACGCGGCCGCGACCCCGCTCGCCGCGCGCAACCCGTCCCTGACCTTCACCTACGTCTCGGGAGAGGGCACCGACAGCACCGAGCGGGGCCGCTCGGCGTGGGCCCGGGTGAAGGGCAGGACCGAGAACGAACTGCTCGCCCTGGACTTCCACGCGTACATGTTCCGTCCCGCCTGGATCCAGCCCCTGAACGGGGAGAAGTCCAGGACCCGCTGGTACCGGGTGGCGTACTCCCTGACGTCCTGGCTCTACCCGGTCCTGCGCAGGCTGGCACCAGGACACACCACGACGACCGAGCACCTGGGACGGGCCATGCTCGCCGTGGTCGCCCTCAAGGGCGCCGGCGAACACATTCTGTACAGCAAGGACATCAACCGGCTGGGCGGCGCCTGACCGTTGCGGCGGCGCGGGGGTCGTACGGTGGAGATCGTTGTACCTGGATCCGCCGTCCCCTCCGATCCCCGGGTGACCTCATGTGCTGGAGCGCGACAGCCGACCTCGTGGTGGGTACCGGTATCGCCGCGATCGGGGTGGCCTGCGTGGCGCGGGTGCGGCGGGCCCGCGATCTGCCGATCGCGGCGCTGCCGCTGATCCTCGGAGCCCATCAGATCATCGAGTCCGTCGTCTGGCGCTCCGACGGCGGCGCGGGGCCGGCCACCACGGCCTGGGCCGTCATCGCCCTGCCGCTGCTGCCGGTGTGGGTGCCGTTCGGGGTGCTGCTCGCCGCGCCCAGGAGCGCACGGCGGCTGCTGATGATCCCGGCCCTCGTCGGGCTCGTCACCGCCGTGACGCTCGCGTAGTCCTCACCACCCGGACCGTGACCGCCGACGTCCGCGGCCACACCGTCGGCTACGGTCTCGACCTGCCGCAGTCGTCGCTGATCATCGCGGGCTATCTCGTCGCCACCATCGGTTCGCTGCTTCTCAGTGGCGACCGGTTGCTGCGGCTGCTCGGCGGGCTCGTCGCGGCCGGTGCGTTGATGCGCGCGGTGGTGTGGCGGCTGGAGTTCATCTCCACCTGGTGCGCCTTCGCCGCTGTCGCCTCCGTCGTCGTCCTCGCCTGGGTGCACCGTCGCCCGGCCGGTCCGTGACCCAGGGCGCCGGGCGCCGGAAGGTCCCCGCACCGTGCGGTGCGGGGACCTCGGGCCATCAGGCGGAACGGACCAGGGACATGCCCTAGCGGCGCGCCACGGTCCCGGCCGCCAGGCCGTTGACCCAGAGCCGGCCCACACGGGCGCGTTCGGTCGCGTTCGGAACCTCGTTACGGCAGGAGGTGCCGGGGCCGCCGCCCGACATCAGCTCGCTGCACGGACCCGAGTAGTGGTCCGGGAGGCCGAGCACGTGCCCGGTCTCATGGGCGACGACACGGATCGAGTCGTACTGCTGGTTCTGCCGGTAGTCCAGGAAGATGTAGCCGTTCCCGTGGCCGTCGGTGCTGGCGTACGAGCCCTGGCTGGAGTTGCCCTCGTAGTACGCGAAGTCCGCGTTGCTGCCTTCCTGGAGCTTCACGTTCTTCTCCGCGGAGTTCCAGATCTGCGCGCTGCGCGATATCTGGGACCTGAACGACGGCGCGTTGCCGGTGCTGTAGATGAGGGTGACGGTCTGCAGGCCGGGGTTGGCCGCGCGCTTGGCCGCGACGGACCGCTGGACGGCGTCGAAGAACGCCTTGTTGGCGGCCGCGTTCTCGTTCGAACCGGCGTAGGTGGCGTAGGACGCCGAGGCCTGGGCCGCGGACTGGTCCGCCTGGGGGGCGGCGGCGATGGCGGGCACAGTGCCCAGACTCGCAGCGAGGCCGATGCCCAGCGCTGCCGCGAGCAGCACCTTGGGGTATCGCATGGGGGGTCTCCTTCTCCTCCGAGAAGCCGTCGGTCGCTGTCGGGTACAGCTGCATTGGGGGGAACGGCGACCGGGGCTGGGGGATGAACTGCTGTTGCCGGTGAGTGTGCGGGAGAAGCGCGCCGCCGGGGATGATGTCAGGGGCCGATAGGCCGGGAACATCCCCGGTACCGGGTGGCCAACTCGTACGCGAAAGACGGGTATTGCTGCGGTTCGGGACCCTGGTGCGACGTGCGGATCCCGCCATATCCTCCGCTCATGGAGCTCGAGGTGAGGCACCTTCGCGCACTGTGCGCCATCGCCGATACCGGCAGTGTGCGCAAGGCGGCGCGGCAGCTGGGGATGACCCAGCCGTCCTTGACGACACAGCTCCGACGGATCGAGAGCGCCCTCGGCGGACAGCTGTTCTCCCGGGAGCGCACGGGCAGCCGCCCGACGCCGCTGGGGCGCACGGTCCTGTGCCGGGCGCGGCCGCTCGTCGCCGAGATGAACACGCTGGTGGCCGAGACACAGGCGGCGGTGGTCAGGGCCGCGGGACCGCATCTGCGGATCGGCGGCACGGCGAGCCGCGCCATGGCCGGATGGGTGAGCAGGGTGCACGCCCGGCTGCCGGACTCGGACACCACGATCCGGGTGGACGTGTCGGCCAACGCCCTGCTGCAGATGGTCGCCCTGAACCAGCTCGACGTCGCCTTCGTCCACGAGGTCGAGGGTGCGCCGCTACGGATCCCGGACGGTCTCGAACGGCGGGTCCTCGTCGCGCGGGAACCGCAGTTCATCGCCCTGCACGCGCACCATCCGGCGGCGCGCCAGAGCGTGGTCTCGCTGTCCGACGTCGCCGGCGACCGCTGGATGGTCGACCCGAGCGTGGACGGTGAGTGGGACGGTGTACAACGGGCCCTGCGCGCATCGGGGTTCACGCCGCGAGTGGCGTACGGGGACTATCTGACCGCCGCCGACATGGTCGCCGCCGGTGAGGCGGTCGCCCCCTGCCAGCCGACTTCGCAGCCCCGGCACGGCATGGCCATCCGGCCGCTGCGCGGCGACCCGATAGCGGTCGAACTCTTCATGGCGTCCCGGGCGTTGCCCGAAGGTGCCGCCGGTGGGGTGGGAACCGCCGAGGTCGAAGCGCTCTACGCCGATCTGGTGGCGGCCTACCGGGAGGCGGCCGCCGCGGCGACCACGTACCGGCAGTGGCTGGCCAGGAACAACCGGCCGCTGCTGTACGTGGACGAGGACGAGCTGTCCCGGACCGCCGGCTGCGCCTGACACCCGCCGGAGCGGTCAGCCGGCGTCCGGCGGCTGGAAGGCGGCGAGCAGGCGTTCGGCGGCGAGCGTCGCGGTGAGGGTGCCTTCGCGGACCTGCCGTTCCACCACGGGCGCGAGACCACGGACGTCGGGGTGCTCGCGCACCCGGGCGAGGAGCTGGTCGCGGACCATGGACCAGGTCCATTCGATCTGCTGGTCCCGCCGCTTGGCCTCCAGCCGGCCATCGGTACGCAGCACGCGCCGGTGCTGTTCGAGGCGCTCCCAGACCGCGTCGAGTCCGCTGTTCTCCCGCGCGCTGCAGGTGAGCACGGGCGGCGTCCAGCCCGCGTCCAGCGGCTGCAGCAGCCGCAGTGCGCCGGCCAGTTCCCGGGCGGCGGAGGCCGCCTCGCGCTCGTGCGGACCGTCGGCCTTGTTGACGGCGACGATGTCGGCGAGTTCCAGGACACCCTTCTTGATGCCCTGCAGCTGGTCGCCGGTGCGGGCAAGGGTGAGCAGCAGGAAGGAGTCGACCATGTTGGCCACGGCGGTCTCGGACTGGCCGACCCCGACGGTCTCGACGAGCACCACGTCGTAGCCCGCCGCCTCCATGACGATGATCGACTCACGGGTGGCCCTGGTCACGCCGCCCAGCGTGCCGGAGGTGGGGGAGGGCCGCACGAAGGCCGCCGGGTCCACCGCCAGCCGCTCCATCCGGGTCTTGTCGCCCAGGATGGAGCCACCGGTCCTGGTCGAGGACGGGTCGACGGCGAGGACCGCGACCCGGTGGCCGAGGCCGGTGAGCAGGGTGCCGAGCGCGTCGATGAACGTGGACTTGCCCACGCCGGGCACCCCGCTGATGCCGACCCGGCGCGCCGTTCCCGAGTGCGGGAGCAGCTCGGTCAGCAGCCGCTGGGCCAGCTCGCGGTGGGCGGGGCGGGTGGACTCGACGAGGGTGATCGCACGGGCGATGTGCGGCCGCGACCCGTCGAGGACGCCCTTGATGTAGCCGTCGATGTCGATCGTGGGTGCCATCGGCTCACAACTCGTGGCCGAGAGCGGCGGCGAGGGTGTTCAGCAGGTCGTACGCCGCGTCCGGGATCACCGTGCCGGGCGGGAACACCGCCGCCGCGCCCGCCTGGTGGAGGGTCTCGATGTCCTGCGGCGGGATGACGCCGCCGACGACGATCGTGATGTCCTCCCGGCCGGCCTCGGCGAGCTGCTCGCGCAGCGCCGGCACCAGCGTCAGATGGCCGGCCGCGAGCGAGGAGACACCGACGATGTGGACGTCCGCCTCGACCGCCTGCCGGGCCACTTCGGCCGGCGTCTGGAACAGCGCGCCGACGTCGACGTCGAATCCGAGGTCGGCGAAGGCGGTGGCGATCACCTTCTGGCCGCGGTCATGGCCGTCCTGGCCCATCTTGGCGACCAGGAT
This sequence comes from Streptomyces sp. H39-C1, assembly GCF_027158125.1. NCBI lineage: Bacteria > Bacillati > Actinomycetota > Actinomycetes > Kitasatosporales > Streptomycetaceae > Streptomyces > Streptomyces sp. H39-C1. Next base: position 22,395 of record NZ_JAPVLS010000095.1, on the reverse strand, counting down.
GCGCGGGCGGCGGCCCTCGGCCTCGGCGAACGCGTCCGCCAGCTTGCGGGTGCGCTCCACGCCGGGTGACGTTCCTGCCTCGTCCCGGTACACACCGGTGATGGTACGGATCTGGCCGACGTGCCGCCCGTACACCTCCTCCAATGCGTTCGAGATCTCTCCGACGGTCGCCTTGGCGCGCGCCGCGTTCACCGCGAGCGCGAGCAGGTTGCCCTCCAGGCCGCCGCCGGGCCGGTTGCCGTCCCGGGCGGCCGCGGTCAGCGCGCGCAGCGCGTCCTGGCAGGCGCCCTCGTCGCGCTCCGCGCGCAGCCGCCGCAGCTTCTCGATCTGCTGGGTGCGGACCGAGGAGTTGTCGACCTTGAGGACGTCGATCTTCTCGTCCGTGCCGACGCGGTACTTGTTGACGCCGATCAGCGCCTGCCGCCCGGAGTCGATACGGGCCTGGGTACGGGCAGCGGCCTCCTCGACGCGCAGCTTCGGAATGCCCGCGTCGATGGCCTTCGCCATGCCGCCCGCGGCCTCGACCTCTTCGATGTGCTGCCAGGCGCGCCGGGCGAGATCGTGGGTGAGCTTCTCGACGTACGCGCTGCCGCCCCACGGGTCGATGACCCGGCAGGTGCCCGACTCCTGCTGCAGGAACAGCTGGGTGTTGCGGGCGATGCGCGCGGAGAAGTCGGTGGGCAGCGCCAGCGCCTCGTCCAGCGCGTTGGTGTGCAGCGACTGGGTGTGGCCCTGGGTGGCGGCCATGGCCTCCACACACGTGCGCGGCACGTTGTTGAACACGTCCTGCGCGGTCAGCGACCAGCCCGAGGTCTGGGAATGGGTGCGCAGCGACAGCGACTTGGGGTTCTTGGGATCGAAGCCCTTGACGAGCTTGGCCCACAGCAGCCGGGCCGCGCGCAGCTTGGCGATCTCCATGAAGAAGTTCATGCCGATGGCCCAGAAGAACGACAGCCGCGGTGCGAACGCGTCCACGTCAAGACCGACCGCCAGCCCGGCGCGCAGGTACTCGACACCGTCGGCCAGTGTGTAGGCCAGCTCCAGGTCGGCCGTGGCCCCGGCCTCCTGGATGTGGTAGCCGGAGATGGAGATGGAGTTGTAGCGCGGCATCTTCTGCGAGGTGTACGCGAAGATGTCGGAGATCACCCGCATCGACGGCTGCGGCGGGTAGATGTAGGTGTTGCGGACCATGAACTCCTTGAGGATGTCGTTCTGGATGGTCCCCGCGAGCTTCTCCGGGGGCACACCCTGTTCCTCGGCCGCGACGATGTAGAGGGCGAGGACCGGCAGCACCGCGCCGTTCATCGTCATCGACACGCTCATCCGGTCCAGCGGGATCCCGTCGAACAACTGCCGCATGTCGTAGATGGAGTCGATGGCCACGCCCGCCATGCCGACATCGCCCGTGACCCGCGGATGGTCGCTGTCGTAGCCGCGGTGGGTGGGCAGGTCGAAGGCGATCGACAGCCCCTTCTGCCCGGCCGCGAGGTTGCGCCGGTAGAAGGCGTTGGACTCCTCGGCGGTGGAGAAGCCGGCGTACTGCCGGATCGTCCACGGCTGGTTGACGTACATGGTCGGGTACGGTCCGCGCAGATACGGCGCGATCCCCGGATAGGTCTCCAGGAAGTCGAGCCCGGCCAGGTCGTCGGAGGTGTAGAGCGGCTTGACGGCGATGCCCTCCGGGGTCTGCCAGAGCAGGTCCTCGTCGTCCTTGCCCGTGCTCTCCCGCACGGCCGCCCGCCACTGGTCACCGGTGATGCCGCCACCGGGGGCGGCATCCGCCGGGCCGTCCGGCTCCAGGCCGATGTCCGCGAAGTCCGGGATCGGTCCCGGCTGCCCCGTGCTGCCCTGCATCACGCCACTCCCATGCGGTCGAGGACGGAGGCGAGGACGGCGACCGCGTCGCCGCCCGCGAAGACGAACTCGTCGACTCCGGCCCGAAGATACGTTTCACGCTGCTCGCCAGGGCGGCCCGCGAGGAACACCCGCAGTGCGCCGGCCGAGACCAGGGCGGCCGCCGTGTCCACGGCCTGCTCGGCGTAGAGCTTGTCGCTGGAGCACAGACAGGCCACGGTGGCGCCGCTGCGCGCGAACGCCTCGGCGACCGACGCCGCGTCGACCGTCACCGGGTCCTGGACGGTCTCGATGCCGCCCGCCTGGAAGAGGTTGGCGGCGAAGCTCGCGCGGGCGGTGTGCGCCGCGGCCGGGCCCAGCGCGGCCAGGAAGGCCCGCGGCCGGGAACCGGTGGCGGCCAGATGGGCGTCGGAGCGGGCCCGCAGCGCCTCGAAGGCGTCGTCGCGCCGGACCGTCGGCAGTCCGCCGCCGGCCCCTTCGGCGACCCCGGCCGGATCGGGCGCGGCCTCGCGCTCCACCGACTGCTCGGACAGATTCGGGAACTCGCTGACACCCGTGATCGACGAGGTGTTGCGGGCGATCCGCCGGGCGCAGTCGTCCGGCAGGCCGAGCGCGTCGTCGCAGGGCAGCACGGTGTCGGTGTCGGCGCCGCCCACACCGGCCGCCACACAGGCGACGGTGGTGCGCAGCATGTTCACCCACGGGTCGCGCCGGGTCATCATCAACGGCGAGGTCACCGCGTGCTGGCGCTGCGCCCCCGCGGTGGAGGCCGCCCCGCTGGCCTGGGCCACCCGGGCCCACAGCCGCCGCGCGGCGCGCAGCTTGGCGATGGTCAGGAACTGGTCGGCGGTCGCCGCGTAACGGAATTCCAGCTGGGCGCAGGCCGCGTCGACGGTCAGTCCCGCGGCGGTCAGCGCCCGCAGATAGGCGACGCCGGTGGCGATGGAACAGCCCAGTTCCTGCGCGGCCGAGGCACCGGCCCCGTGGTAGGGCAGCGCGTCCACCGTCAGGGCCCGCAGTCCGGGGTACTCACGGTCGCACCGGGCGGCGAGCGCGGCGGCGGCCGCCGACTGCGCGTCGAGGGCGGAGTGCTGTCCGGTACGGGCCGCCAGCCCCAGCGGGTCCGCGCCGAGGTTGCCGAGCGCCGAGTGCGCGGGCACCCCGCGCGTCCCGTAGAGGCGCAGCAACTCCGCGGCGGCGGCCTCGAACTCGGGGCCGGCGTCCAGAACGACCGGCGCCAGGTCGAGATAGACGCCCTCGAGGGCCGCCGGGATCCCGGACACCGGCATGCCGGTGCCGCCGACCAGCAGCCACAGTGAGGTGACGCCGTTCTCCAGGTCCGCGAGCACCGCCTCGTTGGTGCGCTTCGGATCGGGCCGGGCATGCCGCTGGCGCACGTCCCACCCGGTGCCCGCGGTGCCCTCCGGCCGTCCGGCGCGGGTGAACGGCGGGAAGCCGGGATAGCCGGGATCCGCGGCGCTGTCCTGCGCGGTGTACAGCGGACGGGTGGCGATGCCGTCCTGGAGCATGGTGGACAGCGTTTCCTCGGCCGGGGTACCCGGGACCGCTGTACCCGCTTTGGTGAGAACGCCTTCGACAAGGCGTTGCCACTGCTCGCGGGAAGCGTCGGGGAACTCGTCGGCCAAGGGGAGTCCGGGATCAGGCAGGACCGTCATGAGGAAAGGCTAGGGCAGCCGCTAAAGGCAGGGCAGGCCCACGACTGTGACCTTGCCCTCCTTGTCCGTCCCCACCGTCCTGAACTGGGGCTTTTGGGCCTTCGGCGGGTGGCTGCCGCGGACGGTCAGGGGGCCCGGACGGGTGTGGCCCAGGGGGTGGGTGGGGAGCCCGCGCCGGCCCGGACGACACTGACCGGCGCCCGATTCATCCGCGAGCGGGCCGGATCAGGCCTCGATCGGGGAGGCGGCGTCCAGTACGGAGGCCGGCGCGGCCTGGAGGTTCGCGGAGGCGCCGCGCCGGAAGGCCCGCTCGTAGGCCTCGTAGGCCTCGTAGGCCTCGTCGCCGATGCCGGCGCGCGCCGTCCGTTCGCACTCCTCCCGGATCGGGCCCAACTCCGGCGTTCCGCGCTGGGGATGTCCGACGGTGCGCCAGAAGGCCTGCCCGACGCCGAAGACGGAGCTCGGTGACGTCACCGTCCGGGCGGGTGAGGGTGTGCTCGTCCCACTGGCCGCGGCCAACCGCGACGAACGGGCCTTCCCCGAACCGGACCGGCTCGACGTGGGGCGTCCCGGCCGCCGGCATCTGGCCTTCGGCTTCGGCGTCCACCAGTGCCTGGGACAGCCGCTGGCCCGCCTGGAACTCCAGATCGCCCTCACCGGCATCGTACGGAGACTTCCGGGACTGCGGATCGGCGTTCCCGCCGGGGAGCTGTCGTTCCGCCACATCATGGCGGTGTTCGGACTCTTCCACCTGCCCGTCGTCTGGTGAGCCCGGCCCCCGCCGTGAACCAGCCGTCCCTCCCCCCATCACGACATCGTGAAGGAGTACCCCGTGCGCGTCACCGTCGACCGCGCCCTGTGCTGCAGCTCGGGCCTCTGCGTCCTGACCGCCCCCGACGTCTTCGACCAGGCGGACGACGACGGCCGGGTGGTTCTTCTGCTGGCCGGCCCACCCGAGAGCGAGGGATCCGCTGTCGAGGAAGCGGTCGCGTGCTGCCCGGCGGGGGCCATCGGCGTCACGGACTGACGCCGCCGGCGGCCCGCCGGGGGAGGCCGGTCAGTGGGACCACTGCCTCCGCTTCGCGCAGATGCACTTGGTGCGGTGACACCGCGGGCAGACCACGCGCACGACGGCGCTCATCGACAGGCGGGAAGAATCCACGGCACACTCCCGGGTCTCGTGGGTGACAATGGTCGCTCGTCGCGTACCCCCCTCCTGGGGAGATCACGCCCTGCTTCCTCGGCGCCCCGCTCGATGCCCGCTCGGGGGAACACCGTTGAAGGAGAACGCAGTTGGCGCGGAGCGCAGCCGATGCGGTACCTGTGTCCGTGCGCGGCGTCCCGCCGTCGCCGGTCCGCGGATCGTGTCGTCCGCCCCGGGTTCATGATCCGGATGCGATATTGAGCCGGTCCTTCACGCCGGCTCGGAGCGCGGCGGCCCCGTCCGGCGCTCCAGAACCCGAGGAATGCCGATGACGCCGTCCGCCGAACCCCTCGCGCTGCTCTCCCGCTCCCTGGACCAGGCCGGCGCGCTCGTCGCCTCGGTCACCGATGACCAGCTGCCGCTGCCGACCCCTTGCCGCGCCTGGACCGTCGCCGCATTGGTCGATCACCTCATCGACGATCTGGAGCAGTTCACGAAACGGGCCGGCGGCGGTACTCCCACGGCGGGCGAGTCGGGGCAGGGCACGGGCAGCGGGCGGGCCGAGGCCTTCTCCGACGGCTCCGCGGCGCTCCTCGGGACCTGGGCGCGGGCCGGCGATCTCACCGGCACGATCGAGCTCCCCGGCATGGGCGAGGTACCCGCCAGGTTTCCCGTCGACCAGCAGATCACCGAGTTCGCCGTCCACGCATGGGACCTGGCGAAGGCGCTGGGCCGGCCGGTCACCCTCGACCCCGAGGTGGGCGAGGCGGCACTCGGCTGGGCCCGGGGCGCGCTGCGCCCGGAGTTCCGGGGCGAGGAAGGCGGCCCCGAGGCCTTCGGCCCGGAGGTGACCGCCCGCCCGGACGCCCCGGTGTACGACCGCCTCGCGGCGTTCTTCGGCCGTGATCCCCAGCAGCGGGGCTGATGCACCGGCCCACCGGGTGTGGGACTTGCCGGCGCCGCGATGAGACGTGGACCACAATCCCGGTGCGGATGTCACACTCCGGCCATCCGTACCGCTCTCAGGTCGCACCAGCGACAGGAGGCCCACGATGTCCGACACCCCGCCCGCCGACCGTGCCCGCGAAACGGCGGCGGACGATGCCACGGGGGTGTTCGTCGGCCACCGTGAGCTGCTGTTCTCGATCGTCTACGACATGCTCGGCAGCGTCGCCGACACCGAGGACGTCCTGCAGGAGACCTGGCTGGCGTGGACGTCCAGAGTCGGAGCGCCCGGCGCGGAGCCGATCCTCGTCCCGCGCCCGTATCTGGTGCGGATCGCGGTGAACAAGGCGCTCGCGCGCCAGGCCGTGATCAGCCGGCGGCGTGAGACGTACATCGGCCCGTGGCTCCCCGAGCCGCTGATCACGCCACTCACCGACGCGACGGCCACCGGTGACGGCGCTGATGTGGCCGAACGCACCGAGTCGGTGTCGATGGCGCTGCTGGTCGTCCTGGAGACCCTGACCCCGCTGGAACGCGCGGTGTTCGTCCTGCACGAGCTGTTCGGCTACGCCCACACCGAGACCGCGGACATCCTCGACCGCAGTCCCGCGGCGGTCCGCCAGCTCGCGCACCGTGCCCGTGAACACGTGCACGCCCGGCGTCCCCGCTACCGGGCCGACCCGCGGCTGCGGCAGCAGGTGACCGAGCGGTTCGCCGCGGCGGTGTCCGGCGGTGACCTGCGGGCCCTGCTCGAACTGCTGGCGCCCGATGTGACGCTGTGGGCCGACGGCGGAGGCAAGGCCACGGCCGCGGGACTGCGGCCGGTCCACGGCCGCGACACGGTGGCCAAGCTGCTGTCCACCCGCGCCGGCAGCGTCGGACGCGGCCTGGACATCCGCTACGAGTGGATCAACGGGGACCCGTCGGCGGTGCTGTTCCGCGCCGGATCGCCCTTCGCGGTGCTGGTCGTCGAACTGGTCCCGGACAGTGCTCAGGTGCAGGGCATCTACTTCGTGACCAATCCCGACAAGCTCTCCCGCATCGGCTGACCGCGGGGGCGTACGGCGTGGGCGAACACCACAGTGAACACCGCAGTGAACACTGCAGCGAACACCAAAGCGAACACCGCGCCGTGCGCCCGGCCCGACGGTGCGTCAGCCCCGTTCACTAGAGTGGCGGAGTGACGGAATTCAGTGTTCTTGTCGATACATCTACCTGGCAGCCGGGCTTCGAACGACGGCTCCGCGCCGCGTACGGTGCCGTGGGGTATCCCGAGGAGGCGGCGGAGTTCAGCCTCGGACGGCTGCGCGACGGCATCGCCGAGTGGACCGTCGCCGAGATCCTCTCGGCCGGTACCGGAGTGGGCTTCGTCGCGGTGACGATGGAAGCGGACACCCCCACCGGCCGCATCGGCGACCTCTGGGTCGACGCGGCCCACGCCGGGCAGGGCCATGAACGGGCCGCCAGGACCTGGGCCGAGGGATGGTGCGGGCGGCAGGGCGCGACGCGGGTCGCCGTGCGGCTCGTCGAGCCGGACGTACTCTTCGCCGATTACCCAGTGCGGGGCCAGCTCAGAATGCGCGTCATCGCCGCCGCGGCGACGCCGTTCGACGGGGTCACCGCCCGGCCGATGACACCGGCCGAGTATCCGGGGTGGCTGGCGGCCGAGAACGCGGCCTTCGCCGCCGATATCGTCCGGTCCGGTGCCACGACCCCTGACGAGGCCCGCAAGAAGGCCGACAGGGCTTACACGGAACTGATCCCCGAAGGCCTGGACACCGAGGACCATTCCATCCTGGTCCTGGAGCACGCGGGAGCCCGGATCGGCACCGGGTGGCTGAAGCACCACCACATGCCGGGGGTGACCTTCGGCTTCTCGCTGGAGGTCGACGAGGAACACCGCGGCAAGGGGTACGGCAGGGCCGCGATGGCCGTGGGGGAGCGGGCCACCGTCGAGGCCGGCGACTCCGCCCTGATGTTCAACGTGTTCGGTGGGAACGAGGTGGCGATGAGCCTGTACACCAGCGCGGGCTACCCGGTGGTCGAGGAGACCCGGTCCATCGAACTGCCGACGAGGACCGGCTCCCTGCCGTAACAGTGACCGGACCGGGACCGGATCGGACCTCTTCCCGGCTCCCTTGCGTCAGGCGCAGTAGCGGATCAGCCAGTCGTTGTCGGGGTTGCGGCCGAACTGGGGGTCGTTCGGCGGATCCGACGGGCTCTCCTCGACCATCTGCTCCGGCGCTATGCGCTCGGGAAGCTGCCCGAAGCGGGCGGCCCGCCCCTCGGCCGGGTCTTCGGCGGGACGCTGCCCGTCGAGGCCCTGCCCGTTGGAATGACCCGCTCGTTCATGACGTGCGTTCATGGCGACCCCGGACTCGGCTCGGCACAGATGGGAACCCTCTGGCTCCCACTCCGCCAACGAACCGCCGGCCCCGGAGATTCCCCGGTCCGCCCCTTGCTGACCACCGCCGGAGCGCAGCCGGCACAGCGGGTGGTCGCGGTGCGATCGATGCCGATCCGGCGGAGCACGGACCCGACCCCTAGCACTGTTGGGGGTCAGGACGCAGCTGTTCCGTGAAACAGGTCCGGATCGCGCCGGGTGCCCGTACGGTGACTCGCGTCGACCCTGACCCTGTCGGTACCCCCGCACGATCGTCCCGTAGCTGAGGGAGCCGTCGTGGAAGAGTCCACCCTGCCCGTGTTCTCACCGGATCACACCCGTACCCACGGGGACTGCACCGTGGTGCCGCTTCGCGGCGAGATCGACCTTCTGACCGCCCCCGACCTCACCCGCTTCCTGGACGACCTGACCGAGGGCGTCCACCCTGACCTGCTCATCGATCTGCGGCAGGTGGACTTCCTCGACGGCAGCGGCATAACGACCCTGGTGCGCGCCCGCAGCCGGGCGGTCGCCCGTGACGGCCGGCTCCGACTGCTCTGCACCCACCCGCCGACGCTGCGGATCCTCCGGCTCCCCGAACTCCGGCTGCACTTCGACCTGCTGGAGCACATGCCGGCCCCCGAACCGGCCCCTTAGCCCCCCGGTCAGGTCCTCTCAGATCCGCTCAGGTCCGCTCAGGTCCGCGGACGCCGCGCCGCGAACAGGCCGATCACGCCGACCAAGGCGGTGGGCGCTCCCAGTAGCGTCCACACCGGCACGTGGGTGAAGAGGCCGATGGCGTTGCACACCACCCCGAACAAGATCAACGCCTTCCACCGGCCAAGGGGGTCGCGCGTCTGCTGCTGCGTCATTTCCGCTCCTCACTGAAGAGTGCCGCGCTGTCCCTGCGGCATGGGTCGAACGTAGCCACGGCCGCGCGGCCCCGTCGCGGGTTCGTCCGCGCCGCAACTCACGTCGTGCCAGGTCGGAGTAGGGTCGCCGAGAAAACAGCCGGTCCCCGGTGCGGCCCGCTCCGGGAACACCGGCCGAACAGCCGCTCCGGACGGCAGACTGGGAACCTCGACGCGGCAGTGGGCCCACAGGATTCACATCGGCCGGTGCGGCGCGGGGAGCGGGGGCGGGGGTGGCGGCGGTGACCGGGCGCGGATCCGGGGAGGCACGGGCGGCGTTCGCGGAGGCGCTGGCGCGTCTGCGCCGGGAGTTGCCCGACGTGGCGGACGAGACACTGGCGCGCCGCGCCGGCCGCACGGCGCTGCCGTCGGGGCGCAGGGTCGAGGTCAACGCCCGGCGGCTGGGGGAGTGGCTCGGCGGCCGGTCGGTGCCACGGGACTTCGACGTCGTCGTGGCCGTGGTCCGCGCCGTCGAGACCGCGGTGGCCAGAACCGGGCCGGGACCGGCTCCCCGGCTGTCCATCACGCAGTGGGAACGGCTGTGGCGCGCCGCCTACGAGGAACGCTCCCCTGCCCGGAACGGCGCCGCGGAATCAAGTGCCGGAACGGAACCGGGCCCGGCGGGAGCGGCGCGCGGCCTTGCCGTCGGCCGTCCGCCGAGCGACGCGGCGGCCCTGCGGGAGCGCCCGGACCTGGCCGGCGCGCTGGACTCCGCCATCGAGGAGGGTCAGGTCCGCCAGGTCGTGCTCACCGGGGCGGGCGGGGGTCGGCAAGTCGCAGCTGGCGGCGGCCGCCTTCCACCGCGCCCGGCAGCGCGGCCAGTTGGCGGTCTGGGTTCCCGCGTCGTCCCGTCAGTCGGCACTGACGGCCTGTGCCCGCGCCTGGCGGGTGATGGCCGGCGAGGGTGCCGCCGGCGCCCGGGACGCCGGTGGCGGGGACCGGGGATGGGACGAGGAGGCGGAGGCGGACCTGTTCGTCGGCTGGCTGCGTACGACCACCCGGCCGTGGCTCGTGGTGCTGGACGACGTCGACGACCCGGCGGAACTGGCGGGGATCTGGCCCGTCGGCGACCACGGGACGAGCGTCGTCACCACCCGCCGCCGCGACGCGTCGGTGATCCGGCCGTCCGCCCGGATCATCCGGGTCGGGATGTTCACCCCAGAGGAAGCCGCGGGATGTCTGCGTGCCCGCCTCAGCGCGGCTCCAGGCCCTTCGTCGTCCCCGGCCTCCGACAGCATCACGGGACCGCAGGACGACACCGGAGTGGAGTCCCTCGCCGAGGCGTTGGGCTGCTTCCCGCTGGCGCTGTCCCAGGCGGCGGCGTTCGTCATCGACACAGGCTTGAGCCTCGCGCAGTACCGGCGGCTCCTCGACGACCAGCAGGAGACGCTGGCGGACCTGTTCCCCTCCTCGTCCCCGGCCGACGAACACGGCGGGACGGTGTCCAGCACCTTCCGGCCGGCCCTCGAACGCGCCGAGACGCTGGCCCACCCCGGGACGGTCCGCGCGGCGCTGGAACTGGTGGCGATGCTGGCTCCCGGCGGCATACCCGAGGTGGTGCTGCACACCGGCGCCGCCCGGCGCTGGATCGGCAAGGAGCAGGACCGGCCGCGGGAACGGGACGTCCTCCTCGCGCTGCGCGCCCTGCACCGGCTGAGCCTGGTCACCCACGACAGCGAACGCGGCCCCGCCACGGTCGAGGCGCACGCCCTGGTGCAGCGCGCCGCGCGGGAGACCGTACCTGCCGGTGACCGGCCGGCCCTGGCCGCCGCGGCGGCGGACGCACTGGAAGAGGTCTGGGCGTCGCGGGAGATCCGTCCCGACCTCGCGGCCGCTCTGTACCGCAATGTGGAGGCGCTCCGGCTGACGGCCGGCGACCTGTTCCGGGAGGGCCGGATGCATCCCGTGCTGCGCCGTACCGGTCCCCATCTGACCGGTCTGGGCCGGGCCGCCGCCGCCCGGGACACCTGCTCCGAACTACTGGTCCGGGCACGGGCCCGGCTGGGGGAGGGGCACCGGGACGTCCTGTTCCTCCGCTCGCAGGTCGCCCAGGCCGTCGGTGACCGCGGCAACGCCACCGCCGCCCACGCCGAGCTGACCGCGATCCGGAGCGAGGCCGAACGGAACCTCGGCGCGGCGGATCCCGACACGCTGTCCGTGCGGCTGCACGAAGCCCGCTTCCTGATGGAGTCGGGCGCGGTCGGCGAGGCGTCGGAGGCCTTCACCACCCTCGCCGCCGACGCGGCCCGCGCGCTCGGGCCGGGCGCCGCGCTCACTCTCGACGCCCGCGGCTACGCCGCCATGTGCCGGGGGCTCGCGGGCGACGCGGTCGCCGCGCGTGACGCCTACGCCGCGGTCGCCGAGGACCTGGAGCGGGAACGGGGCCTCGGCGACCCGGCCACCCTCGGTGCCCTCACCGACCTGGGACGGTGGATCGGGGAGGCGGGAGACCCCGACGCGGCGGTCGAGATGCACCTCAAGGCCGTCGACGCCCTGTGCACGGCCGCCGGACCACTCCACCACGACACCCTCGTCGCCCGGCACAACCTCGCCTACTGGCGGGGCCTGGCAGGCAGCCCCGAGCAGGCGGTCGAGGAGTTCGCCGCCGCCGCGCACGACGCGGAACGCGCGCTCGGGGCCGACCATCCGACGACCCTCACCTGCCGCGTCAACCTCGCCTTCTGGAGCGGCCTCACCGGCCGCCCGGCCGACGCCGTGACCGAACTGGCCGGTCTCCAGCCGCTCATCGACCGGATCCTGGGCGCCGACCATCCCCGGGCGCTGCGAACCCGGCAGCAGAGTGCCGAACTGCAGGACAGGGCGGGCGACCGCGCCGGGGCGAGGACCCGTCTGACGACCCTGCTGGCCGACATGACGCGGGTCCAGGGCGCGGAACATCCCCGGACCCGCGAAGTGGCGGAGCTGCTGAAGCACTGGGGCAGCCTCGCCGGCTCCTAGACCGTGCGGAGCCACACCCGTACCCCCACGGACCAGACACCGCTCATCCGGCGGCGGGTCCCAGCCGGGCCAGCGTGTCGAGCAGCTTGGCGCGGCTGACGAAGACCTCCGGCGGCAGCGAGACGTACAGCTGGATCGTGGTCACCCCCGGGATGTGGTACCGCAGAATCCGCTCCCGGCACTCCTCGGGCGATCCGCTGATGAACAGACCGTCCACGACCTCGTCCGGCAGCGACTTCTGGGCGCCCTCGGGATCGCCGGCCTCCCACCGTTCGTGCGACTCCCGCAGCAACTCGCCGTGCCCGAGCCACTCGTGGAACTTGCGGTACGGCTCGCGGTTGAGGATCCACGCAAGGAAGGGGCGGGTGGCGCGGTGGGCGTAGTCGGTGTCCTCGGTGGGGCACACGAACACCTTCACCACCAGCTCCTTGCCGGCCGGCTGCGGCCCGACCGCGTTCAGCACGGTGGGGACGTCCTCGGGGAAGAGCAGATTGGTGATCGCCCCGTCCCCCTCGGTGAACCCCAGCCGCAGCATGCCAGGACGCAGCGCGCCCAGGATGACCTTGACCGGGGCGGCCGGCGGGTGCGGCAGCTGGAAACCGGTGATGGAGAAGGTGTCGAAGTCCCCGGAGACGTGTTCGCCGCGCAGCGCACGGGTGACGAACCGCAGGACGTCCCGGGTGCGTTTGAACGGTTCGTCGAACGGGATGCCGTTGATGTCCGTGACATGGGCCGGTACGGAGGCGCCGATCCCCAGGAGCACCCGTCCGGGGGCGAGTTGGGCGAGGGTCGCGGCGGTCTGGGCGAGTACCGCGGGACCGCGGGTGTGCACCGGGACGATGCCGGTGCCGATGCGCAGCGACGAGGACCAGGCGGCTGCCGCGGCCAGCGGGGTGAAGGCGTCGGTCCCGCCGCCCTCGGCGCTCCAGACGTCGGTGTAGCCGAGGTCCGGGAGCCGTTCGACGATGAAGCGGTGCCGGTCGATGGTGAGCCCCGGCAGCGGCAGGGTGATGCCCCACCGCGGTGGGGCCGCCGCGAGGCGCGGAGGCAGGTCGTGCGGGGCGGTCATGGGGGCGACGGTCCTCTCGTGGCGGGTGAACGGCGGGAAGCGCCGGGCTACTTGCGGACCCAGACCGTCGTCAGGTCCAGGAACCATGACTGCGGCTGCACCAGACCGCGGACCTTGGGTGACAGCGCCCGCGGATTGCGGTCGTTCACCACGAAGAGCCACGGCGCGTCCTTGGTCACCAGATCCAGCGCCTGCCGGTAGTCGGCCCGCCGCTTGGCCTGGTCCGTCGAGGCCGACGCGGACGCGAGCAGGGTGTCCACCCGCGCGTTGGTGTAGTGGCCCGTCCAGAAGGGGCTCTTGCTGCCGATGAAGAGCGGCAGCAGCGCCTCGGACTGGAACAGGGTGGTGGACTGCGCGATCGCGTCCGAGCCGAGCGCGACCTGGCCCTTGGCCTCGGCGCTGATCAGGGTCGACCAGTCGGTGGTGCGGAGCTGCACCTTGATGCCGACGGCGGCGAGGTCGTGCTGGATCGCCTCGCTGATCGGCACCGGCAGCAGGTTGCCCGAGCCGCCGGTCGGAACGGTGACGGTGGTGCTGAAGCCGCCCGCCTTGCCCGCCTCGGCCAGCAACTGCCTGGCCTTGGCCGGGTCGTAGGAGTACGCGTCGCCGGCCGGGTCGAAGGCGAAGGTGGCCCGGGGCGCGGCCTGGTAGGCCGGGTCGGCGGTACCGTGCAGCAGCTTGCCGGCGATCGCCTTGCGGTCGATGGCGAAGTTGGCCGCCTGCCGGACCCGCGGGTCGTTCCACGGTGCTCTCGACGTGTCCAGGATCCAGTACCACAGGTGGTCGTAGCTGTTGGTGACGAGCTGCACCCCGTCGGCCTTGAGGCTGTCGATGTCGTCGGGGTTGGGGTACTCGATCCAGTTGACGCCGCCGGAGCGCAGCGCCGCGGTACGGGCGGCGACGTCCGGGAGCGACTTGATCACCAGCCGGTCGAGCTTCGGCGCACCGCGCCAGTACCCCTTGTAGGCGACCAGGTCGATCTCCTGCCCGGCGGTCTGGGAGCTGAACGCGAAGGGCCCGGTGCCGACCGGGTGCTGCCCGAAGTCGGCCGTTCCGTACTTCCGTACGGCGGTGGGGCTCGCGATCAGGACATGGGCGAGGTCCTCGGGGAAGTGTCCGTTGGGCGCGGTGGTGACCAGTTCGACGTGGTCGGCGTCGACCTTGCGGTACGTGGCGATGTCCCCGGCGTACTCCTGCGCGGCGGCGCCGAGCGCGTCGGTGCACTGCGCGTTGTGCTTGTCGAGGTACCGGTCGAGGTTGAAGACGACCGAGTCGGCGTCGAAGGGGGTGCCGTCCTGGAACTTCACGCCCTTGCGCAGGGTGAAGGTCCAGGTCCTGGCATCGGCCGCGACCTTCCAGGACTCCGCGAGCGCGCCGGTGATCTCCGGGGGCGCGTCGGTCCTGGACAGGTCGTAACGGGTGAGGCCCTCGTACAGCTGGAAGCCGACCAGGCGCTTGCCCTCGAATCCGGCGCCGCCGATGACGGTGTCGGGGTTGGGCAGCTTGCCGGTCGCGCCGATGACGAGTGTGCCGCCCCGGCCGTTGGTGTCGGAGGCACCCGGACCGTCCGAACCCGTCGTGGTGGCCGCCGATCCGCAGCCGGCAGCCGCGAGCAGCAGTCCCGCGGTCAGCAGGGCCCCGGTTCTGCGCCGGAAGCGTGGCGTGGCGTGGTGGTGCGTCATCGTGAGTCCTCGGGGTCGGTGGAGATGTCGGTGTCGACGGGTACAAGGAAATGGATCGGGCGGGGGCGGCCCGAACGGTCAGGGGAGATCGGCCGGTTCGTCGCCTGCGGCGGCGAGCAGAGCGCGGGTGTAGGGATGGCGGGGCGCCCGCCACAGGTCGGCGACCGGCCCCTCCTCCACCACCTGTCCGTGCCGTAGGACCAGCACCCGGTCGGCGAGGTGCCGGACGACCGCGAGGTCGTGGGAGATGAACAGACACCCGATACCGGTGCGGTCCTGGAGCTCCACCAGCAGGTCCAGGACCTGTGCCTGAACGGTGCGGTCCAGCGCCGAGGTGGGCTCGTCACAGACCAGCAGCTCCGGGCCGGGGGCCAGGGCGCGCGCGATGGCCACCCTCTGCAGCTGACCGCCGGACAGTTCGCGCGGGTACCGCCGGGCCAGCCCCGGGTCGAGCCCGACCTGCTGGAAGAGGGCGGCCACCGCCTGCGGCCGGTCCCGTCGCGGGACGCCGTGCAGGCCCAGCGGGAACGCCACCGCCTCCCCGGCCCGCAGGCCGGGGTTGAGCGAGCCGCCGGGATTCTGCGGAACGAACTGCAGCCGTCCGCGTACCGCACGTGCGCTCCGGCCGCGGAGCCGGTGGGGGTCGTGGCCGGCGAAGCGGACCGAACCGGTGTCGGGGGCGAGCAGCCCCAGCGCCAGTCGGGCGAGGGTGGACTTGCCCGAGCCGGACTCGCCGACCAGGCCGACCGTCTCGCCGCGCCCGACGCCCAGACGGACCCCTCCCAGCGCGAGCCGCCCGCCCGGGTAGCGCTTGGTGACGTCGGTGAGATGAAGCAGGGGAGTGTCCTCGTGGCCGGTCCCCGCGCTGACGCTCATCGGCGTGCCCCCGCCCGGGCCGCGACGAGTTCGGCGGTGAAGGAGTGCGCCGGCCGGGAGAGCACCTGGCCGGCGGGGCCGGACTCGACGATGCGCCCGGCGCGCATCACCGCCACCTGTCCGCCCACCCGCCGGGCCACCGACAGGTCGTGGGTGACCAGCAGTACCGCGATACCGTGCCTGCTGCGCAGACTGCCGAACAGATCCAGGATCTGCGATCGGACCAGCGCGTCGAGCGCGGTGGTCGGCTCATCGGCGATCAGCAGTTCGGGCTCGCAGGCGACCGCGAGAGCGATGGCCGCACGCTGGCGCAGCCCGCCGGAGAGCTCATGCGGAAAGCTGCGCGCGATGCGCTCCGGCTCCGGGATCCCCGCCGTGGTCAGCAGCCCGGGTACGGCGTCCCGGGCCGCGCGGCGGGTGGTGACCACGCGGTGCCGGCGCAGGACTTCGGTGATCTGCGGACCGATGCGGCGCAGCGGATCGAGCGAACCGGTGGGATCCTGCGGCACATAGCCGATCCGGCTGCCCCGCACCCGGGAGAACTCCCGCTCGGTCAGCGCGCGCAGATCGGTCCCGCCGAGTCGTATCCGGCCGGTGACCCGGGCGTTCCGGCCGGGCAGCCCGAGCACGGTCCTGGCGAGTGTGGTCTTGCCGCTGCCCGACTCACCGAGCAGCACCAGCGCACCGCCCGGTTCGACGGAGAGCGACACGGCGTCCACGGCGTGCACGGGGGAGTCCCGGCCCGGGTGGTCGACGGACAACTCCTCGACGAGCAGCCCGGGTCGGCCGGTCGCCAGCGGCGCGTGCGGGGTCATCGGACCGCCTCCGCGGCGAGGTCACCCGTGTCGCCGATGCGGCGCCGCAGGGCCTCGCCGAGGGTGTTGCAGACCACCGAGACGATGAGGATGGTGAGCGCGGGAAGGACGGCGACACCGGGGTGGGTCAGCAGGCTGGGACGCAAGTCATCCAGCATCGCTCCCCATTCGGCGGTGGGTGGCGGGACGCCGAGGCCGAGGAAGGAGAGCCCGGCCGCGTACACCACGGACAGCCCGATCAGGGACGAGGCGTAGGCCAGGATCACCGGCGCGACGACCGGCAGGACCTGGCGTACGGCGACGAGCGTGCGGCCGGCTCCGCTGACCCTGGCCGCCTCCAGGTATTCGGCGGTGCGGATCCGCGCCACCTCGGTATGGGCGACCCGGGCCACCGCCGGGGTGAGCACCACCGACAGCGAGAGCACGGTCGCGCCGAGGCCCGCCGGCATCAGGGTGGCGATGGTCATCGCCAGCAGGATGCCCGGGAAGGCGTACAGCACGTCGAGCGACCGCAGCAGCGCCTGTTCGGTGACCCGGCCGCCGAGCCCGGCGGCGATGCCCAGCGCGGTGCCTGCCGTCGCGGCGATCGCCACCGGGACGAACCCGCCGATCAGGGAGGGGCGGGCGGCCCAGACGAGCCGGCTGAGCACGTCGCGGCCCTGCCCGTCGGTCCCCAGGAGATGGCCGGGGCTGCCGGGGTCGAGCAGGCGCACCCGCAGTGATCCGGCGACCGGGTCGTACGGGGCGATCAGCGGTGCGGCGACGGCCACCAGGAGCAGCAGCGCGGCGAGTGCGGCGGGCAGCAGCAGCCCGGCGTCACGTCGCAGTGCGGCGGCCCGCAGGGCTCGGAAGGGGAGCCGCCCTCGGGCGGAGGTACCGGTACGGAGCACGGTCATCGGGGGCTCCGGACGCGCGGGTCGATCCAGGCGTGGGCGGTGTCGACCAGGATGTTGACGCCGACGAAGGCCACCGCGACCACCAGGACGCCGCCCTGGATGAGGGGCAGGTCGCGTGCGGTGAGGGCGTCGTAGAGCAGATGTCCGAGGCCGGGCCAGGCGAAGAGCGTCTCCACGAAGACCACGCCCTCCAGCAGATAGGCCAGTTGGAGGCCGCCGATGGTGAGCAGCGCGGGGGAGGCGTTGTGCACGCAGTGCCGCAGCACGGCCGTACGGCTCAGCCCGCGGGCCCGCAGACTGTCGGCGAGATCCCCCGCGAGGACCGAACCGAGCGCGGCCCGGAACACCTTGGCGGTGAGGCCGAGCGGCACCAGGGCGGCCGCCACGGCGGGCAGGATCAGATGGCGCAGCAGGTCCGGCAGGCCGCCGTCGCCGAAGACGTCATGCGTACCGCCGGCCGGCAGGCAGCCGAGCCGCACCGCGAAGACGGCGATCAGCAGCAGCGCCACCGAGTACTGCGGGGCGGAGACCGACACGGTGCTCAGCGCGCCCGACACCCTGCCGAGCGGACCGCGGGGCCGCAGGGCGCCGACGGCACCGAGCACGATTCCGCCGACGAGGACCAGCGTGAACGCCGCAGCCGACAGGATCAGGGTCTGGCCCATTGCCGGCAGCAGCAGTTGGTCGACGGGGCGCTGGCCGGCGATCGACGTGCCGAGGTCGCCGTGCAGCGCGTGTGTCAGCCAGTCGGCGTACTGCACGGGCAGCGGCCGGTCCAGGCCGAGACGGTCGGTCAGCTCCTGGTGCGCCTGCGGCGGAGCCCCGGGGCCCAGGAACGCGCTGACCGGGTCGCCGGGCACCAGGGCCACGGTGGCGAAGACCACCAGCGTCACACCGACGAGGGTGGGCACCGCGAGCAGCAGCCGCCGGATCAGGAACCGTCTCATGCGGGCACCGGCCGGAGCGGGGCGCCCGGCGGCCGGGCGACGGGGAGACGGGCAGGGGCTGGCATGAGCGTGGTCCTTCCAGGGCCGGTCACTCCGGCCGATGGGAAGAAGGTGGCTCAGCCGGCCGGGCGGCAGCCAGCCAGGCGTTCATGCGGTTACCTGTGGTCATAGGATCCGGGGTGCGGATCAGCACGCTGCCCCGCGGCACGGGTCGTGGACCGACCTTGACCCGTACTCGCGTACGGAATTACCCTGCGCGCATGGCTATCCGGCGCACCGACTTCACCTTGGTCGGCATCTGCGGCTCGTGGCACCGCAGGTGCTTCGACGAGACATGTCGCCCCGGCGCCCGGCGCTGACCGCCCAGCCCCTGGCTGCCCGGCAGCGCCCCTCCTCCAGCAGCGGCCAGCCGCCCCTCTGATGATCCGTCAGTGACGTTCCCGGGACCACGGAACCGTCATGGAACAGGGCGGAACCCGCGTCCTATCGCCGCGTCGTCCCGCCAGGGACCGGCTCCGTCACCTCCGAGGGGACCGCACCGCCATGCCGCACGACATCCGCGACCTGACCCGTCGACCAGCCGGCCGGGCCGGACAGCCCGCCCGTACCGTCAACCCGCCACGCCGGTCCGGAGGTTCCCGATGGGAACGCTGACCGAACTCGCCGACCCGTGCTCCGGACGCAACCGGCGGCAGTCCGGGCGGCGGGGCCCGTCCGCCCCGGCCCGGCCGGCCACGACGGACGCGCTGCACATCGAGATCGACAATCCGCTGGACCTCATCGCCGGACACCAACTGCTGGCCGAGCCCGACGCGTTCTCCGCCGGCGGCGGTCCGGTACGCCGCCCCGCCGCCGAACCGGCCTGCTCCTGCGGGCATCCGCTGTGCACCGTGGCCGCGGACCGGGCCTCCGACACCACCCGGGTGTTCCTGGTGGAGCGGCACCCGGTGGCCAGCGCCGGACTGCGCAGCGTCCTGGCCAGCGTGCCGGGGATGACCGTGGTGGGCAGCAGCACCGGTGACCCGCTGCGCGCCGTGGAGGGCGTGCGACGAGTACAGCCCGACGTCATCCTGCTGGGCGGCGGCGCGACACTCGCTGACGACCTCGCCGCCGTGGTCGAACTGCGCGGCGCCGACGGGGCGCCCGACGCGCGGGTGCTGCTGCTGCGCCGGGCGGAGAGCACGGCGGAGGCCAGCCGGATGCTGCTGACCGGGGCGAACGGCTGCTTCCCGCTGGACCTGCCGGAGGACCGCATCATCAGCGCGGTGGCGACCGCCGCCGCGGGCGGCGCGGTCTTCCTGCCCGCCCCGCCGTCGGCCCGGGTGCACCTGGCCAGCCTGGCCGGGCACGCCGCTGAGTCACCGCCGCAGCACTGCGGACTGACGGACCGGGAGCACGACGTGCTCTCCCAGCTGGCCCGGGGCCTGGGCAATGCCGAGATCGGGCGCGAGCTCGCGCTGGCCGAGGCCACTGTCAAGAAGCACCTGACCCAGGCGATGCGCAAGATCGGCCAGTCCGACCGGCTGCGTGCGGCGCTCTACGCGCACCGGCACGGCCTGGCCGGCTGATCGACTGCCGCCGCTCCGGTACCGGAGCGGCGGCCGTACCACTGCCGAAGGCGGGCACCCGTGCGGGGTGCCCGCCTTCGGCATGTCCGGGCCCGGCCGGAGCGGGGCGACCTTAGGAGCAGCCGTGGGCTCCGTAGGTCGCCCCGGCCCGCTCCGTTCGGGGCTTCTGGCCACGGGGTGCCGCTCCGTAGCGTTGCCGACGACCGAGACCGCCGCGACCCGCACCCCGGGTCCGCATCCCGGGTCCGTACCCCCCGACCCGCGACGGCCGCACAGCCCGGGGTCCCGGGTCCCGCACGACCCGTCCCCGTAGAACCTGTAGAAGGAGACCCTGATGAGCGATGTGCCCGAGGCAGCCATCGCACGGACCGGACCCCAGGAACCCACTCCACGCGGCGCGGGCGCCGGGACCGTCCCCGGACCGCGCACCGCGGTACTGGGGGAGTCGCGCTCCGCGGACGGCAGCACGCTCCCGGCGGCCGGCGGCCCGTACGACCTCCCCTACCCGGCCCCGTACCGCCCCGCGTACCGGTCGATGCCCGAGGACGAGCGCTCGGCCCTGTGGCGCCAGCGCCTGCACGAGGCCGAGGCCGGACTCACCTCGTTCCTGGCGGCGCGCGGCGACCATCTCCATCTGACCGACTGGTTCGCGCTGCAGGCCGAACTCTTCGCCGATCTGCCCGATGCGCGGGACACCGACTCGGCAGCCTGGCAACGGGTGTTCTTCCGCGGCCAGGCCCTGATGGAGCGATTCCTCGTCACCCGGTACGGCGAGGAGTCGCTCGCCGGGTGGGCCGGTGCCAACGCCGAGGTGCACCGCACGGTCGAGCCCGACCACGGACGGGGCGCCGCCGACCCGATCCACCGCATCGCCCGGCAGGCCGAACTCTATGGTTCCGACTACGAGTTCGACTCCGACGCACCCGAAGGCCCCGACCACGCGGCGCTGACCATCACCCACTGCGCGATCTGGGACTACCGCGAGCGGGCCCGCCGCAGTGGAGTGCGCCTCACGCTGGCCTCGCCGTGCACCTACTGCACGGAGGCGCTGTCCGCCAACATCCGGGCCAAGGGCTACCGTCCCTCGCACCGGCTGCGCAGCGGACCCACCGGGCACGGCTGCCGCTGGGAGGCCGACGCCCCGGCCGGCGACGTCACCCTCCCCGTCAACGCGCGGGAGGCGTGATGTGCGGGATCACGGGATGGGTCGACTGGGAGACCGACCTGCGTACCAGGGAGCGGACCGTGCGGGCCATGACCGAGACCCTGGCGTGCCGGGGACCGGACGCCGACGGTGTCTGGCTCTCCAAGTACGCCGCACTCGGGCACCGCAGGCTCTCGGTGATCGATCTCGACGGCGGTGTGCAGCCGCTGCGGGACCTCCCCCTTCCGCGCGCCGTCATCAGCTACAACGGCGAGCTCTACAACTACCGCGAGCTGCGCGCCGAACTGCGGGCCCTCGGGCACGAGTTCCGCACCGCGTCGGACACCGAGGTCGTGCTGCGGGCGCACGTGCAGTGGGGTGACCAGGCACCCCGCAGGTTCAACGGCATCTTCGCGTACGCGCTGTGGGACACCCGCCGCGAGGAACTGCTGCTGGTCCGCGACCACCTGGGGATCAAGCCGCTGTACTGGCACGCCCACCGCAGCGGGGTGCTGTTCGGCTCCGAGCCCAAGGCCGTCCTGGCCAACCCGCTCTTCCGGGCCGAACTGGACGCCGAGGGCATCGCCGAACTCTTCGCCCTCCCGGCCGCGCCGACGGCGGGCCACGGACTCTTCCGCGGTCTGCACGAAGTGCGCCCCGGCACCGTGGTGACGGTCGGCAGGTCCGCGACCCGGCAGTCGGCCTACTGGGCGCTGGAGTCACAGCCGCACACCGACGACCCGGCGACCACCCGGGAGACGGTCCGCGCGCTCCTCGCCGACAGCGTCGAGCGCCAGCTGCTCAGTGACGTCCCGCTGTGCACCCTGCTGTCGGGAGGCGTGGACTCCAGCGCCATCACCGCGCTGGCCGCTGGCGCCCGCGAACGGGCCGGCCAGGGCAAGGTCACCAGCTTCTCGGTGGACTTCCCCGGCAGCGAGGAACGCACCCCGGACGCCTGGCGCACCACCCTGGACGCCCCGTACGTCCAGGCCGCCGCCGAGCACATCGGCACCCGGCACACCTCCGTCGTGGTCCCCGACGACGACATGCTCGACGCCCGCGACGCCGTCCTGCGCGCCCGGGACCGGCCCGGCTGGGGGGAGATGGACGCCTCGCTGCACCTGCTGTTCCGCGAGGTGCGGCGGCACTCCACGGTGGCGCTCTCCGGCGAGGCCGCCGACGAGATCTTCGGCGGCTACCCCTACTTCCACGACGCGCGGGCGCTCGCCGCCGACACCTTCCCCTGGCTGCACGGCCGCACCACCCCGGCCGCGCTGCTGCGCCCCGAGGTCCGCGCCGAGGTACGCCCCGACGAGTACACCGCCGAGGCGTACCGGCGGTCGCTGGCCGAAGTGCCGCGGCTGGACGGCGAGACCGGACCGGACCGGCGGCTGCGGGAGGTCTTCCATCTCGCGCTGACCCGCTGGCTCCCGCCGCTGCTGGACCGGGTGGACCGGGTGAGCATGTCGGTGGGCCTGGAGGTGCGGGTGCCGTTCTGCGACCACCGGCTGGTGGAGTCCCTGTGGA
>NZ_JAPVLS010000094.1:0-33424 GCF_027158125.1 Streptomyces sp. H39-C1 | reverse complement strand
GACTCGAAGTACTCCTCCAAGCTTTCCTACCGAATCAACACCCGGGACCGGCAACCCACACGGAGGGTCGAGCCCAAGGTCATCACTCTGCATCCCGGGATAGTTCACTAATCAAGCAACGGCATTGTCCGGGCACATCGAAGTGGAACAAGATCGAGCACCGGTTGTTCTCGCACATCACCATGAACTGGCGCGGCCGCCCGCTGACCAGCCACGAAGTCATCGTGAACAGCATCGCAGCAACCACCACCCGCACCGGACTTCGCGTCAAGGCCGCACTTGACACCAACAGCTATCCCACCGGCGTGAAGATCGCAGATGCGGAAATGGCCGCCCTGCCGCTGACCCGCCACGCCTTCCACGGCGACTGGAACTATGCACTACACCCCCTGAGATGCCCTGTCATCCCAGCGGCGCGGGCCCCGCAACGGGCTGACACGCAGTGGGAGCAGGCCCTGCTGTCCGATCCCGCCCTGACTGGCATGTCCCGCAGGGAACTGGACGACCTCACAGCAAGGTTGGCCCCCGACGGTGATACCCAGCGCGGTCGCCCACCCCGGCTCACCTTCCCCGAACAGATCCTGGCCACCGTTCTCCACCTGCGGGTCGCCCTGGCCGCGGAACCACTCGCCGTTCTGTTCGCCAGCAGCCGCACGGCCATGCACCGCACCCTCCTGAAAAGCAGAAGACTGCTCGGGGCCCACGCAATCACCATCCCGCCCGCGAAGACCCCACCCGCATCCCTCACAACCCTCCAGGCCCGAGTCCTCGCACTGACCGGCCAGGCCAGCAACAAGATCAAGACAACGTGTTAATGATCTGCAAGCCCTTAGCGTGTGGGGCGCGGCCTATCGGGTCTGCAGCAGGGCGTCCATGTGCCGGTCGCCGATCCGGACCCCGGCCTAGTGACGGATTCTCCACGCGGCGACTCTCCGGCGCGCCGCACCCTCGACGAGGGCGGCGGGTTCAACTCTGGATACCTCGTCGGCGGTCTTCTTATCCTCCGCAGGCTAAACGGAGATCGGCCTCCAGGGCGATTTAGCCCTGGAGGCCGATAGCTACGTGCGCCCGGAGAAACCAGCAGAGTTATATTTCAGCTAGCCGGGTTGAATCGGGTATCTAGCGCCGCGCTTTGAGCCATGCACCCGCAGTGACTGCGATCGTTGCAACGCAGAACCAGGTCAGCACGTAGAGCGCTGGCGGGAACGAACTATTTGCGATCCGCCAGCCGAGGACGAACGTGACGACTGCGATAGTCACCTGGATAGCGATATTTTTCGGTTTCACTTCTGCCCTCATCTTTTCTACCACCAAGTCCAGGTTGCACTGTGGTAGAAGTACGGGTATCCGCCCCACCACTTGAAGTGCCAACCGTACGCGAATGCGACCTGGCGGTATCTGTAGCCACCCAAGCCGCTTGCTGCCTGCGACAGGACCCCGACGATTACGCCGACGACACCCATGCAGATTGCTGCCCCGATGCCTGCCAGGGCCCAAGAGCACAGGCCACCGATGAAGCCTGCAGCACCCCACAGGTATCCCTGCATCATTTCCCGAGCCTGTTCGGTCGTGAAGCCGAAGGCGATATGTCCTTTCCAGCGAGAGAAGTTAAAGAGCCAGAACTTTCCGCTCGTATCCGAGTGGATCAGTGGGTTCTGGGCTCCGTAATCGTAGGCGTTGGAGCTACCGCCGGTCACGGGATCGGTGGAAAGAAATCGCCCGGTAGCCGGATTGTAGAGGCGCGCTCCCATGAGGACGATGCTGGAGAGGGCCTCATCGGAGCGCTGTTTGCCCCCGAGCCAGGCGTAACGGGCGGTGGGTTGTCCCGGACGCGCATTGCCGTACTCGTCGGCGTCAAGGACGGTCGGGGACACGGAGGTGTCGGCAGGTACCTGAAGGGTGATATCGCCGTGGAGGTTGGCCAGTTGCAGGATGGTTCCGCCGGTATTGGTCGAGGTGGCGACGAGGGAGCCGTCAAGACCGACGACGTTGCGGGTCAGAACGCCGGTGGAGTTGTTCTCGACGATCCACCGGGGGCTGTCCGAGTCGGTGCCGTAGTGGTTGACCTTGGTCCCGGTCTGGTTCCAGGTGCCGGCGGTGTTGGTTTCGGTGGTGGAGGAGCGGAAACGCAGGCTGGAGTCGAGGGTCCAGCTTTGACGCTGAGTGCCAGCGGTCTGCTGCTGCACGAGATCGTTGGCGTAGTAGGCCAGGGCAGTGCCGGGCAAGGCGGTGGTGCGCCCGAGGGCATCGTAGGTGTAGCCGGCGTTCACCAGACGGTCGGCGCTGTCGTAGGTGTTGGTCGTGGTGGTGCCGCCACTGGTGGTGCAGTCGGCGTTGGGCGCCGCCGTGGTGGTGGCCAACGACTTGCGGTTGGCGTTCTTGTCGAAGGCATAGGTGCGGGTTGTGCAGGCCCCGTCGGTACTGGTGTCCTGGGTTTGAGTCAGACGGCCAGCCTTGTCGTAAGCGTAGTTCTGCGATGCGGTCACCCCGGCGGTGCCGGTGTGGGAGGCCCACTGACCGTGGACGGTCTCGGTGATGCTGTCCGTGACCAGGACGGTGCTGTCGCTGTCGCGGGTGTAGGTGCGGGTAGTCGCGTTGCCTTCGGGGTCCTGGCTCTGACGCAGGGTGTAGCCACCAGGCAGCCCCTGGGTGGCGATCTGACCGTCGGCGTCATAGCGGGCGCTGAAGGTGCCTGCGACGGAGTCGGTGAGTGAGGTGGTCACACCGCGGGGGTCGATCGCCGTGTCGTAGGTGTATGTCGTAGTTGACGGCGCCGTGTCAGCCACGGTGGTGGGCCGGTCGAGGGCGTCGTACTGGGTGGTGGTGGTAGCGCCGTCGGCGTCGGTGTACGACATCGGGCGGCCGAGTTGATCGTAGGTTTTGGTGATCGTGCCTCCGGTGCTGGAGGTCTGTGTCAGCACCTGTCCGGTGGCGGTGTCGTAGGTGGTGGTCACCGCGGGCACCGTAGCTCCGAGTCCCCCGGACACGGTGACCGTCGTGGGTTGATCGGCGATGTTGTAGCTGGTGGTGATGGTGCGGGTGACGCCGTTGGCCACCTCGATGCTCTTGGTTCTCTGACCGAAGAGGCCGTACTCACTTGTCTTGGTCGGAAGTTGCGTGGGGTTGCTGCTGCCGCCGGTGATAGCGGCGGCCGGTCCGGTCTGGCAGACCGCATCGGCCCACTCCGGCCTACCGCCGCAAGGGCCAGTGCCATTCCCGGTGTAGTACGTGGTGATCGTGGTTCCGGCATCGGCGCCGTTGGAAGCGGGCTGGGTGGCCTTAGTCACTCGACCCTGGTCGTCGTAGACCGTCGCCGTGGTGATCGCCAGACCGCCCGGATCCTGGGTGGTGCTGATCGACCGGCCCTTGGCCCAGTCGTAGGCGATCGCCGTGACCTGTGGGTCGGCCACCAGATCGGGCCACGCGCGGGACTGTGCCCCGGAGGTTACCTTCGTGACCTGGTTCCGAACCGTCGCACTCCCGTCGCTGGGGCGGCCGGCGTCGTACTCCTTCACTGTGTGGGCGCGGGCGGTGACCTGGCTGCCCTTCGCACTCACGGTGGTCGCCCCACTGACCAGGTTGTCGGCCAGGGTGAGCTGATGCAGAGGTCCGTAGGTTTCCAGCCCACGGGCCCCAGCGGCGTCGAAGATCGAGGTCGACGACAGCAATTGGGCACGTTCGCCACTGGGCAGTGCGTTGATGCCCAGGTCGGTCAGCTGGCTCTTCTGCTCAGGAGTAGAGCCTTGTGCCAGTTCGAGGTTGGCAGCGCTCAGCGAGCGGACGGTGTTGCCGTATTGGTCGTATTCGGTGACCGAAATATGGTGGCCCGGGGTGGATTCATCGACCTGGCGACCAGAGGCATCCAGGTAGTGGATCCGGGCGCGGGTGTAGCTTCCGGCGCCCAAGTCGGATCCGACGCTGGAAGTGGGTACTTGGTCAGCGGGAAAGACAGCGGTGGCGTCGGTGGGCAGGTCGCTCTGACCCCAGGACGTGGTGGCCTGAATTCCCATCTCATTTGGTGCGTTTGTGCTGGTCAGCGGCACGCCGTAGACGACGGTCGTGGTAGCTGTGCCGTTGGTCTGGGTGGCGCTTCCCGGGGTCAGCGTGGATCGGGATGCCGTCAGCAGCATGCCGGCGCCCGCTGTCGGGCTGGAGCCTGCTTGCCCATACGTGAAGTGCCACGGGAGCAGACCATGGTCCTGCGTAGATGTCACGCGCCCGGAACCGTCGTAGGTGTACTGGGTCTGGGTCTGGGCATCGAACCTGGGGTCCCATTGCTGACGAAGGCTGCCGCCGATGTCGTAGCGGTACTGAGCCACGGCGGTGGCCGTCGACATCGCCGCGCCAGGGGCCGTGGCCCACAGCCGGATCTGGGAGACCTGACCGGCATAGTCGCCGAAGTCCGCGCTGGAGGTGGACCCGGTGGCGGTGGTGGATGTGGCGTAGACGAACTCCAGGACCCGGCAACCCTTGACGGAAGGATCCGCGTCGCAGGCCGCCAGGGTGGTCGCACTGGTCGGGGAGATGATCCGTTTGGGCCGGGCCAAAGTCTTGGCGCCCACGGTCACGGCCTCGGATACCACCTGCGTGGTGCTGTTCGCCAGTCCATCGACCAGAGAGCTCGACACGGTCCACGTCGTCGCGGCAGCAGCGACCTTGGAGAACGTCGTCACTGTCCCCTTGGTGTCGGACAGCGTGAAATTGCCTGAGGAGAACGTCCCCTTCAGCGCCAGTTCCGCAGCATCGGCCTCGGGGACCCAGCCGTTGCTCGCAGCATTCGCGGTGAATTTGATCGTGGATCCGTCGCTGGTCACGACATCGAGTGAGCTAGCCGAGGTCTTGCGGATCTCTGTGAAGTCCGACTGAGTGGCCTCCGCAGTTGTGCCGGACAACCATTCCTTGCCGAAGATCGCCACCTGTCCGTCCAGGCCCGCCCCGGCCTGCGGGGAACGGGAGGAAGCGGTCCGTGTCACGCTCATCCCGAAGGACGACACGTCACTGTCCGACAAGGTGTAGTCGCCAGTGAGCAGGTTCACTGAGCCGGGCCCGACGTTCTCGGTGGCCGCGCCGTCAGCGGCGCGGTCGACGATCACGCTGATCGAGTCGGAGGAAACGGCAGCATTGCCCGGTCCGGTGAAGTCCGCGCGGACCTGCACCGTGCCGTCGGGGGTGACGGTGGAAGCGGCATTCCAAGTCAGGTTCGGACTCTTGCCTGCGGTGAGTGCGGCCGGCCAGGAGGCGAGTGCTGCTCCCGCGTTGGTGACATCACCGGCCGGGATGGGTGCCCAGGTGTCGGCGTCGCCACGACGCCACGAGAAGGACACGTTGTTGTACTTGCTGCTGTCTGCTTCCGCGGTCAGAGGCACGCGGGCAGCCGTGCGGGTGCCGTCATCCGGCAGAGTGACGCCGCCGGGCCCGGCGTGGAAGGCATAGGTGACAGCTTCGGACTTGTTCTCCGCCTTGTCCGTAGTGCGGACCTGGAGGGTATTCGTGCCTGCCTTGGCCGGGGTGACATTGAACGTCACCGGGGCGGTGCTACCTCCGGTGGCCACCTTGGTCCAGGTGGTGCCGTCCAGCGACCACTCGATGCCGTTCTGGTCACCGGTCGGTGGGGTGGCAGTGAACTGTCCGGGCTGTCCGGCGCCCTTGACCCACGCGTTACTCGGGTAGTCAGTGGAGGTCACCGATGCTGGGGCAGAGGGTGCGGAGGTGTCAACGGTGAAGATCCCGTATGCCGACCACCCGAGGTTGTAGTGCGTGCCGTCATACGGGGTGGTGCGGAATTTGTAGGTCTTGCCATTGGTCAGCAGCCCAGCTGGCACCGTCACGGATGCGGGCTGGCCGGCGGGCACGAACGGTGAGGTGAGGTTGGTGCCGACCTGGGTGCCGGTGGTGTTGTCGAAGATTTGGAAGGTGCCGCTGACCTTGTCGTTGTTCGGGTCAGCGAAGGTGTCCCGCAGGAGGGGGGTCACCGTGTTGACCTGCCAGGTGTTGCTGGTGTCCTTGAAGAACGGTGGTCCGGCCTGCTGGTCGGTGCCGGTACGCGGCCGGTAGTTGTAGGTGACGACCAGCTTCGGCGGGTTGGTAGCCGCGTTAGCGGAGTTCACCCGCTTCCACTGGGCGACGACGGATTCGCTGGAGGCCCGCAGGCCCATCCCGGAGGTGGCGTTCTTCAATGACGCCCAGGTCTGGGCGAGGGTGGTGACGTCGGCGTTGATCCATCCGTCGGGTGCCGCGGTGCACGACGGGTTGCCGCGGGTCTCCGTCGAGGTGGCGGACTTGGTGTGCCAGACCGGCTGCGCGGGCCACCGGGTGGAGGTGGATGCCTTGTCGACGTCCCACACTTCCCACGGGTACGCCGCGCAGTCGACGTTGTTGCCCGCGTGGAAGTCCCACAGGCTCAGCTTCGCGTTCGTCACCAGGGCATCCGCGAACGGTGCGGTGTTCCAGGTGATGAAGGAGCGCGCCGTGCGGGGCGTGCCGTCGGTGTTCGTGGTGCCCGGGTTGCCCAGGTCCAGCTCGGTGTCAGTCGACTCGTCGATCGTGACGCCTTGCTGGGCGTAGGTGTCGAAGACGTTTCCGAGGGTCGCGGTGGACGGGTCCACCGTGACGGGGAACTTCGTGGCCGGGTCCGTCAGGAACTTGGTGTCCGGGGTGAAGACCAGGTCGGTCGAGCCCTTGTGTGCGACGACCTTCAACGCGACCGGTGCCTGGTGCGTGTGCTCGCCGGAGACCGGATCGACCTGCGCGTCCCACATGGTGGGGGCGGGCATCACGGCCTGCTTGTTGTTCTTCGCATCGGTGAACTGCAGACTGCCGTCGGCGAGCTGCTTGACGCTCAGCCCCTTGGTCTTCAGCGGCAAGGTATAGGCGAAGCCCCCTGCGGCGGGCCGCTGGGCGATGTCGACGAACTGCTCGAAACCGGTACGGGTGGCCTCCACGACCAGGTTCGCGCCCGGAACGGCGTTGACGTACGTGGCGCGGGTCCCGCTGAGTGCCGGCTTGGGCAGACCGCCCTTCCACTGGAGGGCGATCTGCTGATCACCCGCACCCAACGTGACCAGGTCACGAGCGGGCGCGGTGCCGGCATCGGTCAGCGAGCGGGCTGTGGTGCCGCCCCCACCGGCCAGCTTCAGGCCCCGCGGGTGGGCCTTGGGCGCGATGGTGCCATCACCGTTCTGCACCAGGTCCAGATCGACGGGCCGCCACTGGCCGTTGTCCTTGAAGCGGATCGGGCCGGCCGACACCTCCGTCGTCAGCGAACCATTCGCGTTCACCCACGTCGTGGAGGTCTCAGAGCGCTCCGACAGTGCCTCCACCTGCTTGCCCGACAACCGCGCCGCTACCCGCGCGGACGGGATATCAGCAGCCGCCGTTGCGTAGTGGCCGGCCGCCTGCGGAGCTGACTTCTGCGGCGCGGCTATCGCTGCGCTCGCGCCGTCCAGCGTCGTGACTGCCATCGCCACGGCCAAGGACACAGCGATCCGCCGCGTCCATATGCCCCCCGGACTGGGCCAGGCGGTCCCACGCCAGGCCCTCATCCTCGTGCTTCTCATGCGTCCCTACAGTCTGTGCGCGACCCATGACTTGGGCCATTCACGCGAACCGTAACTACACACAAAGGATGGCCCTTCCTCCCAAAATGGGAGCTGGATGATCTTTACACCACCCACACATGCGAAAATTTTGCCTGTCGATGGGAACCAGATAACCAATGAGAACTATCGACAAGCCGGCAGCACCGAACCGTTCGCCGCGGCTCGCAGACGACGTAGCAGCCGCTCGCACCGCGAAGCGGTCACCAAGAGGTCGCCGATGCTCTGATCGGGATCCACTGCTAGCGTCCTGCCTGTCTTTGACATGACACATAGGGGGCGCCGTGTGCGCTGGAAGATCGAGGCAGGTCGTTGACTCGTAGACATCGCCGGTCGGGGAAGTTTCTGCCGATCGGCATCGCAGCGACGCTCATCGCGGGGTCCGTGGCGGCCATAGGGACGTTCGCGTTGGCGGATTCGTCCAGCAGCGCCGCTTCCCCGCTGGATCCGGCCACAGGGCTGCAGCGGGAGTTCGCGGACGCCGCGCAGGAATTTGACGTACCGCAGAGTGTGCTGATGGCGGTCTCCTATCACCTGACCCGGTGGGAGACGCACCAGGGGCAGCCCAGTACGGCCGGGAACTACAACGTCATGGGCCTGACTCAGGTGACGGCCAAGGATGTGGAGGAGCCGACCCGAGCGGAGCGGCTGTCGCATCTGAACATGAGTGGCGATCCGGCCCGGATGAAGAAGTTCAACCCGGTCCGGGCCCTGCAGGGCAGCGATGACCAGGCGGACACCTCCGACCCCCGGCTGCACACGCTAGACGCGGCAGCCAAGCTGACCGGCGAGACGGCCGGCTCGCTGCGCACCGACCGCGAGGAGAGCATCC
The DNA here is from genome assembly GCF_027158125.1 of Streptomyces sp. H39-C1. NCBI lineage: Bacteria > Bacillati > Actinomycetota > Actinomycetes > Kitasatosporales > Streptomycetaceae > Streptomyces > Streptomyces sp. H39-C1. The sequence goes on along the minus strand of NZ_JAPVLS010000094.1, from coordinate 24,997 downwards.
GGGGCGGGGCGGCGCTGCTGGCGCAGTACGAGAAGGAAGCGATGGGTTCGCTGCCCAAGGCTGCGGGGCAGTGGTACGCGGCCGTCGCGCGCTACAGCCAGGCCCCGGATGCCAAGGGCGCCCAGTTGTTCACGCAGCGCGTCTTCCAGACCATCAACCGTGGGAGCAGCCGGGTCACTGCCGACGGGCAGCGGGTCACCCTGGCCGCCGACCGGTCGGTCACGCCGGTGAAGCCGGCGAAGATGAAACTGGCTGCGACGTTCGCCAGCACCGCGGTCGCTCCGGTCCCCGAGTGCCCGTCGGGTCTGAACTGCGATTTCCGCCCGGCGGCGTTCCAGAAGAACAGCACGGATCCGGCGGACTACGGCAACTACGACGTCACGAACCGGCCCGCCGACGGTGTCGACATCCGATACATCGTCATCCACGACACCGAGGGCGGCTACGAAGGTTCGCTGAGTGTCTTCCAGAACCCGGCGAAGTCCGCCAGCGCGCACTACCTGATCCGCGCCTCGGACGGTCTGGTCACGCAGCTGGTGCCCACCAAGGACACCGCCTGGCAGGCCGGCAACAAGACCCTCAACATGCATTCGGTCGGCATCGAGCACGAGGGCTTCGCGATCAAGGCCGGGTCCTGGTACAGCGAATCCCAGTACGAGTCATCCGCCGCGCTGGTGAAGTACCTCGCCACCCGCTTCGGCATCCCGCTGGACCGTGAGCACATCATCGGCCACGACGAGGTCCCCGGCCCGATCGACGCCAACGTGGCCGGCATGCACTGGGACCCGGGCCCCTACTGGGACTGGAACCACTACTTCTCCCTGATGGGCGCGCCGACCGGCGACGCGGGCGCGGGCAGCCCGGTGCTGGCCGGCCAGGAGATCACCATCGCACCGCCGTTCACGACGGCCAACCAGCCGGCCATCGTGTACTGCACCCCCACCTGTGCCACCCAGACGCCGCGGCCGGCGAACTTCCTCTACCTCTACTCCGATGCCTCCACCAGCTCGCCGCTGATCGCGGACGCGTATCTTCGCTCGGGCGCCGCGGGCAGCACGCAGGGACCGGACTGGGCCGCCAAGGCCGTCACCGGCGGCCACTACGTGGTCGCAGCGGTTAAGGGCGACTGGACGGCGATCTGGTACGGCGGCCGCATGGGCTGGTTCTACAACCCCGGCGGCCAGCGAACCGCCCCAGTGGGTACCACCGCGCAGCCGGTCGTGACCCCGAAGGCGGGACTCGCCTCGATTCCCGTGTACGGCAGGGCGTACCCGCAGACGGCCGACTACACCGGCACCCAGGTGCCGGTCCAGACCGACACCGACAAGGCGCTGACGAAGTACACCCTCAAGGCAGGCCAGGTCTACGTGCCCGGCGGCCCGGCCGTTGCCGGGGACTACTTCTACGCCATGAACTTCGACAACAGCGCCCCCGGCGACCACACACTGGTCACCGGAACCACGAAGTTCATCCCGATTAGGTTCAATCACCGCCTCGCCTGGGTCCGAGCCGATGACGTGCGGCAGATCAGCAGCACCCGACCGGCGAGCGGTGCGACCCGTTCCGACCTGGTCGCACTCGACAAGTCCGGCGTGCTGTGGCAGTACCAGGGCAGCGGGAGCCCGAGCGCCCCGTTCCTGTACCGCTACCGTCTCGGTGCCGGCTGGCAGGGCTACAACGCCCTGTTCGACCTGTCCGGACTGCACGCCAACGCAACGGGCGACCTGCTCGCCCGGGATCCGGCGGGCACCTTGTGGTACTACAAGGCCACCGGCAATATCTCGGCCCCCTTCGCGCCACGCGTCAACGCCGGATCCGGCTGGCAGATCTACAACGCCCTGGTGGGCGTGGGCGACGTCACCGGAGACGGAAACCCCGACCTGATCGCCCGGGATACCGCAGGGATCCTCTGGCTCTACCGCGGCACCGGCAACCCGGCGGCACCCTTCGCCACCCGGCTCAAGGTCGGCACCGGCTGGCAGATGCACAACATGCTGGTCGGCGGAGGCGATCTGACCGGCGACGGAAAACCCGACCTGATCGCCCGCGACACCACCGGCGGCCTCTGGCTCTACCGCGGCACCGGCAACCCCTCCGCACCTTGGGCCGCTCGCCTCAAGGTCGGCACCGGCTGGCAGATGCACAACCTCATCGTCGGCACATCCGACCTGACCAACGACGGCAAAGCGGATCTCCTGGCCCGGGACACCACCGGCAGCCTCTGGCTCTACCGCGGCACCGGCAACCCCGCCGCACCCTTCGCCGCCCGCACGCTCGTCACCACCGGCTGGCAGATGTACAACGCCCTCGTCGGCTGACCAACCCGCCGGACACCCCGCCGGCCATCCGCCCCACGCGCCCGCCAGGCAACCACCGCTCCCACCCGGGGGCCGCCTGGCGGGCGCACACCCTTTCCCGTAAGCGCCGCCGAAAACGGCGGTGACGTAGGTCACGGAAGACTTCTCGCGAGGGTGGGCAACTGTCCGAGCACACGCCATATGTCCGACGCATGCATGGGTGTTGAGGGATTCCCGCTTGTCCAACGTTCACCGACCAGGCCTGCAATCGGCCATATGATCAGCTCCGGCCGTCCTGCGTGTGTTCCGTCCGCGGCGGCCCTCCTATCTCTTTGGACCCGAGAGGTCTTGCATGAAGCTCCGCCGCACCCTGGTGACCGTCGCCGCGACCGCCGCCATCGCGCCCGCCGCACTGCTGTCCGCGAGCAACGCGTTCGCAGACACCGCACTTCCCGCTCCGGGCACCTCCGCCACGGCGAGCCCGAGCGTTTCGACCAGCCCGTCGGTGACGCCCTCGAACACCGCCAGCCCCACCGCGTCGGCCACCGTGAGCACGAAGCCGACCGCCAGCGCCTCGACTCCTGCGCAGCCCAGCACCTCGGGCTCGCCGACCGATGAGCCGACCGACCAGCCCGGGCTGTGCGCGGACAAGCCCGGCTACCAGGAGAAGGTCACCACCACCCTCACCGGCCTGCCCGGCAAGATCGTCGCGGGCAGCGGCTGGCACAACTTCACCCTGACCACGACCAACCAGTCCGACAAGGACGCCTCCGCTGTCCTGTTCTACGCCGGTGTCGGCCCCGCCTCCCAGGATGCCCCGGACGCCTTCTCCACCAAGCAGGTCGTGCTGCAGGCATACGACGAACAGGGCGGTACCTGGCAGAACATCAACGACGGCGCCGGCCACTCCGTCGGCTTCGCCGGCTTCAGCGACACCCTCAAAGCCGGCGAGAAGATCACCATCAAGCTGCGCCTGGACGTCAAGGCCACCGCCCCCGTTGGCAAGGGCATGACCATCGGCGGCGGCGTGTACGCCAACGACCAGGACCGCTGCCTCGGCGACAGCGGCCACGCCTACCTCGTCCAGATCGTCCGCCCCGGCACTCCCACCGACGGCACCGTCCCTCAGGCCGGCGGCAAGGCCCCGCTGCCCACCACCACGCCCAACAAGAACACCCTGCCCCACGTCACCGGCAACCTCGCCGAAACCGGCTCCTCCTACGCCACCCCGATGATCGCCGGTATCGGCGCCGCCACCGTCGCCATCGGCGCCGGCGCGATCTTCATCGTGCGCCGCCGCAAGACCAGCCGCCCCGCCTAATAGGAGCATCCGGGTGGTGTCGACACCGTGGTGGAACCGTCCCTTCTCGACGACACGACCCACGCCGCCCTACAGCGGTGGCTCACCGCTACCCACTGAACCGCACCGAAGAGAACGAGCCACGGCGGGTCTCAAGGCGCGAAGGTTGAATGGGGCGTCATGGAGTGCACTGCGAAGTCACGGGCCTGCCCCCACGAGCGCGGGCGGAGACCGCCGACAGCGACCGCCCCGCTGTGTTCGGCGCGAGGGCGGGGGGAAGGCCGGCATCGCACCGTGACTACAGGTCCAGGTAGGGCACGGCGGCGACCAGATCAACCCATTCACGGTCATGCTGTCCGGGAACCGTCCGTCCGGCCTGCCGCCACCGGGCGACCAACGCCGCATAGATCGGCGGGTCATCTACAAGCAGAACCGGAACGCCTTCGCCCCGCGTGATCCTTCTCCTGCGCCCGGTCAGGGGCGCGGCCTGCTGCATCACTGTCACTGCGAGATCAACGACTACCCGCCCCTCAAACACCTGCCTCCGGGGGGACTTCACCCCACCGGGTGCACCGCGCCGCGGCACTGACACACGCCGGAGGCTGCCGCCGGGTGTTCAAGAGGCAGCCGGGCGGCGACCCCGTGGGTCGCAGGTCCTCGTGAAGACGGCGCCGCAGGAGCAGCAGCGCGGTGACATCGGCACCGTCGGCGAATTGCTCGATCAGGGTGTTCAGGCCGGTGTCGTCACCGGTGCGGCAACCGATCACGATCTGCCTGATCAGCTGGCACACGGCCTCCGACACCGGCCCGCAGGAGCTCGCCATGCTTTAGTCCACCCCGGACGAGCAGCCCCAGGACATCGCTCGATCGGGTGGGACCGCCGGCAAAAGACCGCCGGCAGGACCACGAAGCCGGAGGCGACCTTGGGCCGGCTCACCGTCGTGAGCGTGCGCCGCAGATACGTTGTCGCCAGGCCAGAGGGTGTCCCGCTGGGGTCGGGGAGGGCCAGGAAGCCGGGCGCCCGGCCTGTTACCGTGCCGTCGGTGGTCCAAAAGCCGTGGTGGAGGCAGCCCGATGGGGGGACGTGTCCAGTGGATTCGCCGATTCGGCGCCGCGGTGTTCGGTGTTCGGTGTTGATGCGCTGGGCTTCGTCGAGCTGGTCTTCGAAGATCACGATGCGGCAGGCAGCCTCGATAGGAGTTCCCTGGTCGACGAGCTCGCGGGCGCGCGCGGCGATACGCAGTTGGTAGCGGGAGTAGCGTCGGTGACCGCCTTCGGAGCGGAGCGGGGTGATCAGGCGGGCGTCTCCGATGGCTCGGAGGAAGCCCTGGGTGGTGCCGAGCATGTCGGCGGCCCGGCCCATGGTGTATGCGGGATAATCGTCATCGTCGAGTCGGCCGTAGGAATCGTCTGCTGTCATCGCACCTCTTCATGGAACGCGTGGAGGGGCCCTGGTGCCGTACGGCACCAGGGCCCCGAAGGAACTGCTACACCATCTGCCGGCCTAGTACTGCGCCGACCTTCTGTTTCCGCGGGCCCGGCCTGAAGGCTGCTGGGGGTGCGGGGATCGCGAATGCGTGACCGGAGACCACCTCACTATCGATGTCCTGCGGTACCCGAACTCAACTGCGTCCGGGCGATCCTGATGGCGGACAACTCCTCCGTTCTTCCCTCTGAATCCCTTACTGACCAAACGGGGGGACGCGAACTGCTGGCAATTCTTACTGCTGTGACGCGGGTACTGCTGCACTGCGAACTGCTTGTACTGTTGATGTTGCGTACTGCTGTGGCCTCGCATAGCGCCACTCTTCGGCAGCCAGCCCCGTCGCCCGTCCTGCATCTGCTCTGGCTTAGAACCCCACTGCCGAACCTCCCGGTGCGCGCGCCCGCAGCCGACGCCTTCACCGAGGTATCGCTCACTGACTTCACTGCTGACACTACGAACTGCACTTTGCGGTTGGTGCCACTGCGTTAACTGCGGTACTGCTGGTGGCGGCCCCTGATCACTGCGGGCCACCCGGTCCGGTCGTCAGTCCCGTCGCCGCCCTGCAACCGCCCTGGCTTCGCAACTCCACCACCGCACCGTCCTGCGAACCACAACTACAACTGCGTACTGCTTCCCGGCAATTCCTCTCTGCCGGGCCCTTCTCGATCTCGACTACGAGAGAAACCATAACCACACCACCACCCAATGTCTACTCCAGCCATCACAGATATTCGCGTGTCCGACAGTGAGGTAGTCGCCCTCGAACAGAACAGCGACCGGTTGACGGACCCCGGACCGGGCACAAGATGCCACACAGGACGGAACGGGATGGACAGACCAGAGACCGAGGTGACCTGAATGAACACAGTGAGCGTCAACGCCGCAGCTGACCATTCCGCGAGCACCGTCGCCGACGCACGCAATACCACCCGGTCCTTCCTTCAGTCCCTCGGACCGCCGCAAATCGCCTCCGAAATCACCGACACCGTCATCCTGGTCGTCTCCGAACTCGTCACCAACGCCCTGCGCCACGGCGGGGGAACCTTCACACTCCGCCTGACCGCCCACCCCGACACCATCGAGGTGGCCGTCGACGACCCCAGCCCGCGGGCCCCGCGCATGCGCACCCCCGACCTGAACGGCGGCACGGGAGGCTTCGGCTGGCCCATGGTCAACCGCCTCGCCCACACCACCACAGTCACCAGCCGGGCAGCCGGCGGGAAAACCGTCAGAGCACTTCTCGCCCGGTAGCCGACGTTCAGCCTCCACGCTCCGGCCCCCGCCGAACCACAGCTCCGCCGACCGCGGCGATCGCCGACACGACCTGCTCGGCGACCACCATCCGCAACCGCCGCGACGAGTGGATCCGGCTCGGTCTCTTCGTCCGGCTCAAGCAGATCGCGCTGGAATCCTACGACCGGATCGTCGGGCTCGTGCTCGACCAGATCGCCGTTGACGGCTCCATCACCAAAGCCCCCGGCGGCGGCGAGGTCGCCGGCCCTCTCCGGTAGACCGCGGCAAACAGGGCCTGAAACGCTCGGGCATGACGGATGGTTACGGAATTCCGCTAGGCCGGGTCCTGGCCGGGGCGAACCGCCACGACTCGCCGCTGCTCGCGCCGACGCTGGGCCTACTGGACGACCTCGGACTGCTGCCCGACGACATCACGGTGCACCTGGACGCAGGCTACGACTCGGACAAGACCCGCACCGAACTCACCGCCCGCAACCTGCAGGGTCGCATCGCGCACAAGGGCGAGAAGGCACCCATCCAGGCCAGTCAGCGGTGGCATGTCGAGCGCACCCACGCCTGGCAGAACACCTTCGACCGCCTCGCCCGCTGCTACTAGCGCCGCGCGACCGTTATCAACGCCTTCTTCGACCTGGCCGACACAGTCATCACCGTCCGTAGCCTGATTCGCCGAGCCTGGACCACCCACCGCTGGGACACACACCCCCGACGCCGTCCCTGAGCGGCTGCCGACTCGAGCGACCTCTTAACGGCTGACCAGTCAGTCGGGGATCGCAAGCAGCTTCCTGACGAGGCCGCCCGCGGAGGTATGCGCGGCCGGCGCAGCCGCGGACCGCGAGTGACCGGTGCGGACGCTCTCGCTACCTCCGCCTGTGCGCCTCGATGAGGAAACGCTGCGAGTGAGCGACGAACGGACCATGGCGTCTGATGAAGGAGTGGAGTTCCGCCAGGCGGTCGCGGTAGGCGTCCACCGTGAAGCCGGGGACGATCCAGATCACTTTGCGCAGGAAGTGGACCACCGTGGCGACGTCATGGAACTCCATCCGGAGGGCTTCCTGACGCACGTCGACGACGTCCAGACCCGCTGCCTCCGCGGCGGCCACCGCCGCGATCGTGCTTGTGCCCGCATAGATGGTGGCTATCGGAATCGGCCGCGACATCAGCGGCTGAGGCCCCATCATGAACTCGGTCAGCTCTCGCACCGAGCCGGAGCCGACGTGTTGGGCCAGGTACGTGCCGCCCGGGCGTAGCACCCGTCGCACCTCGTCCCACCGGGTCACCACGGGGTGCCGACTGACCACCAGGTCGAACGACTCCCCCGCGAACGGCAGGTCGGCCGCGTCCTCGGCCTCGACGACGGCCGCGTCGAACTTCGCCAGGGCGCGGCGAGCAATCGCGACGTTCGGGGGCCAGGACTCCGTTGCTACCAGGACCGGCGGGGCGATGGGGATCGAGGCCAGCACCTCGCCGCCGCCCGTCTGGATGTCGAGTCCGGCCGACGCCTTCGCCATCCGCTCGGCGAGCAGCTTCGCGTACCCCCAGGACGGCCGCTCCTCGCTGGCACGACCGGCGAACCAGGAGAAGTCCCACCCCGGGGTGGGGACGGTCTCGCCTTCGTCGACGAGCTCTTCGAACGTACGCATGCTGCCGAGAATGGCAGGCGAGAGCGGCGCACGCATCCGAGTTTCAACGGCTCACCATCCGGGGCGGATCACCTCTTGATTCCCGTGCGCCTCTCGAACCATGGCAGCGCAGGCACAGGTCTCTCAGTGATCACAGAGCGTCGCAACCCCGTGATCACGGAGACCTGTGCCCGCCCGTCTGCCGGCCGACCTGCCTGCCGCCTATCCGCGCGGCCTCTTACACGGTGCGCGACCAAACCTCGCTGAAGACCGCCGGTCGCCCGCCCACGTCCGAGCGCATACCCGCCCGTCGCACGCCCGGATGCTCTTGGTCACACAGTGCGGATGACTGTCACGAGGACGGCGACTGGTGCGTGTGTGGCGTGCTCGGCCAGGAGGGCGGTGACGGCGGCGTGGACGTTTTCATGTACCTGCTGGGCCACGTCCAGAACGCGGTGGCTTTCGTGCACGACGCAGCGTACTTCTACGTGCCACCCGTCTTCCGATGTGCGTTCGGTCCGAATGCCGACCTCGGTTGAGTGCGTGTCAATTCCTCCCGCGGTGTACCGCAGGCGGGCGGCTGTGGCGGCCAGGCGGTCGGCGAGGCCGGGCTGGAGGGCGGCCACGCCGGGAACGTCGAGGGCTGCATAGGCGGCGGCTTGGCGAATGTCTTGATCTGTGGCGGCGGTCATAGCTGTTCGCTCGGCTCGGTCGGCTCGTGACTGGACGCGTCGAAGGGGTCCAGGACGGCGTCGATCTTCAGGTCGATGCCGGCGAGGGCCATGCCCAGCTCGCGGTCTGCGGCATGCAAGACGGCTCGGCGTACCTGGGCGGCCCGATCGGGTAGCGGCTGGTCGAGGGCGGTGGCCAGGGTCATGGCGACGTGGACGGCGGTGTTGGTGCCGGTGGGTGTGAGGCGGCAACTCGCGGCTCGGGCGCCGGGGACGCTGTCGGCTGCGCGACGCAGGACTTTAGCGGCGGCACTCTCGGCGATCTGCAGGTCGTGAGCGGGGTCGTTCAGTGGCAGCATCGCACCGATGCGTACCTCGGCCCGGACCGCGTTGATGACCCGGTCGGCGAGGCTGTGCCCGCTGGGGAGTTCCTTCGCACGCAAAGCGCGCGTGGCTGCGTTCAGGGCAGCCAGTCCTTCGACCGCCTGCCGGCAGTGCGCGCAGCGGGCGGTGTGCGGGTCTGCCATGGCGTCGTTGTCGCGTGCCTGTTCCCAGGCGTGGCTGAGGGGGCGGCCGCACGGCAGCAACTCGTCCCCGGCCAGCAGTTCCGCTTCGCGCAACGGCGGAGTGCGGGACAGATCGGCCCCATCGGTCGGCGGCTTGCCTCCGACGTCGGGGCACGGGTCATCTAGCGCCATGGGCGCATCGCCTCTTTCAGAGCGTGTCGTGCGCGAAAAAGTCTGCCGCGCACCGTCTGTTCGCTGGCCCCGGTCACCTGTGCGATATCCTCGTAATGCAGTCCGTGCAGTTCCCGCAGGATCCAGCAGGCCCGCTGCTCGGGGCTGAGCCCGCGAAGCGCCTGGGCCAGGGCGGCAGTGGCCGCATCCGATTCTGCGAGGCGCGGTGGCGAGCTGCCCGGATTGCGGGCGGCGAGTTCGGGGACAGTGTCCAGGGGAAGGGCGGGGGGTCGGCGGCGCAGGGTATTGAGACAGCGGTTGGTGACGATGCGGTACATCCACGTGCTGAACGAGGCGTCGCGGCGGAACTCCGGCAGCCGTCGCCAGGCGCTGAGAAAGGCGTCCTGGACGGCGTCCTCGGCGTCGGCCTGGTTGGCGAGCATGTGGTGGGCGAGCGCGAGGAGTGGGCCGCTGTGACGGCGGACCAAGACAGCGAATGCGTCGTCATCCCCTTCGGAAGCCCGCACGACCAGCAGCCTGTCATCGCTGATGTTCCGGCCGGCCGGAACACGTGCGATCGCCGACGAAGAGGGCTCCTGCGCGCGGCCCATAGCCGGTGGGGGCGAGGGCCCGGCCGGGTCGCGCATCCACCGTTCGCTGCCTGCCCGGGAGCTGGCCCCGGCGTCCGCACACACTCCCTCATTGTAGGTGGCGGTCTGTGACGTGGACGGCGTGAGGAATGCGGCTGCGCTGTGTCTAATCCTTCGACGGGCACCGCACCGGCGCCCGCAAGGGCACTTTCGGAGGTCCTCATGTCAGACACCCTCAGCCGCCCCACCGCAGGTGAGAGCCAAACCGGCACCAAAGGTAAGACTCTGCAGGGCCGCAGCAGCGCCGGGACGGGGGCCGAGACGCGGGGGCGGACCACAATGGCCGACAGCGTGGTGGAGAAGATCGCCGGGATGGCCGCCCGCGAGGTGCCGGGGATCCACAGTCTCGGAGCGGGCATGGCCCGGACCTTCGGCGCCGTCCGCGACCGGGTCCCCGGCGGCCGCCCCAGCGTCACACGCGGAGTGAAGGTCGAGGTCGGCGAGCGGCAGACGGCCGTGGACCTCGACGTAGTCGTCGAGTACGGCGTCTCCATCGTGGACGTCGCCAGTGACGTCCGCACCAACGTCATCGCGGCCGTGGAACGCATGACGGGCCTGGAGGTCGTCGAGGTGAACATCGCCGTGGACGACGTCCACCTGCCCGATGAGGGGGACGAGCGGGAGGAAATCGAGGGCCGCGTGAAGTGACCGCAGAGACCTGCCGCCCGGTGGTACGCAGCGGGTAGGGGGAAGCCGATCGACATGAGATTCGGGTGAGTGAGATGGGCAGAGCGACGGTGGGCCTGTTGGCAGGTCTGGCTCTGGGCTTCGCCGCATTCTTCGGCGGTTTCTGGGCCTTCCTGCTGGTGGCGGCGCTGGGCGCGGTGGGCCTGATCGTCGGCCTCGTCCTCCAGGGCGACCTGGAGGTATCCGACTTCGTCCGGTCCCGGGAGCCACGTTGACCAGGCAACCGGTCCTCAGCCCGCGCGCTGATAGGGATCTTTGAATTTCCCCACCCACCGATCTCGGATGGGACAAACCTGCTCAGTTGATCTCCCCACCCATCGAGTGATCTTGAGCGGCGTGTCGGGATACTGAGGTGTGTTGCCGGAGAGTCTGCGCGTGGTTCGAGTTCGGCCTGTTCGGGGGCCTGGATGCTCACGCGGGAGGAAGACGTGGACGCTCACGCGCTACGTCGTCAGGGATGGACTATCTCGGCGATCGCCCGACATTTGGGCCGTGATCGCAAGACGATTCGTGCTTATCTGAACGGTGAACGAGTGGCTGGTACTCGGCAGCCAGCCATGGACGCGTTCGTGCCGTTCCTGGACTATTGTCGGCAGCGGCTGCAGGACGACCCACATCTTTGGGCGTCAACGCTCTACGACGAGGTCGTAGCACTCGGCTATCTAGGCGCCTATCCGACGTTCACCCGCGCTCTGAGGCGGCATCAGGTGCGGCCCCACTGCGAGCCATGCAAGAGTTCCTCAGGCCGCGACTTCGCCGTAATCACCCACCCACCTGGTGAGGAGATCCAGTTCGACTGGCTTGAGTTGCCTGAAGCGCCCAGCGAATGGGGTGTCGGCGAGCATGCTCATCTGCTGGTCGGCGCCCTGGCCCATTCCGGCCGATGGCGAGCGGTTCTCGCGGAGTCCGAGGACTTCCCTCACTTGGTGCAAGGGCTCGATCAGATCGTCCGCAAACTGGGTGGAACCGCACGGCGTTGGCGTTTCGACCGGATGTCGACTGTCTGTTATCCGTCGACCGGCCGGGTTCTGCCAGCCTTCACCGGAGTCGCCAAATATTACGGTGTTGGGGGTTGATATCTGCCCGCCCCGACGGGGGAACAGGAAAGGAGTCGTGGAGAAGGTCAACCACTCCGCTGCCCAGCGCTGGTGGCGTACTGTTCCCGACGGGCTGAGCGTGCAGCAGGCTCAATCCGGCGTCGATAAGCTCGCTCTGCGGATGGATCAGCGGCGTCGAAAGGTCGACGGAGTATCTACCAATGTTGCTGAACTAGCCGACTCGGAAAGCTTGCTGGAACTTCCCACGCGGCCGTTCCCTGCCGAGTTGGAGGTCCAGAGGACAGTCAGCCCGCAAAGCTTGGTGTCTTTTGATGGCAACTTCTATTCTGTGCCTCCGGGGCTGCCGGGTGCCCAAGTTAGCGTCGTGCACCGGCTCGGCGAGGACGAGATCCGCATTGTTACCGCTGGCCGTTCGGTTGTTGCATGCCATCGCCAAGCGCCGCGCGGATCTGGTCAAACCATCCGCGATGCCGGGCACGTCATCGCACTGGAGCGGGCAGTTCTGGCGAATTTCAATGACCGGGCTCCGTGTAAGAGGAAGGTCCGCCGGCCACCGACCGCGGAAGCCCTGGCCGAGGCAGATCGCCTGCTTGACCAGCAGTCTTCTGTTTCCTCGGCCGAACGGGTCGTCGTCGACCTATCCCACTATGCCGCCGTCGCTGACCAGCTACGGCACCTGCCAGCAAGGAAAGAGGAGAATGAGGATTGAGCACTCCCATGCAGATGAGCGAAGCACGCCGCTATCAGCAGCTGCGAGCCCACCTGTCCTATCTCAAACTCAACGATGCGGCGGAGGCACTCAACAGAGTCTTGGACCAATAGCGCACCGAACGCATGTCACTGACCGCAGCGTTGGAACGCCTGCTGGAAATCGAAGTCGAGGCCACCGAGACTCGAAAGCGGGCGGCAAGAGAACGCTTCGCCTGTCTGCCTGAACCGTGGACTCTAGCTGACTTCGATTTCGCCGCCCAGCCCGGCGTCGACGAGAAACTCATCCGCGACCTGGCCACCCTCCGCTTCCTGGACGACGCATCAAACGTGTTGTTCGTCGGTCCGCCGGGCGTCGGGAAAACGATGCTGTCCGTCGCGCTGGGGCGGGCCGCCGTCGATGCCGGCCACCGCGTCTACTTCACCACCGCAGCAGAACTGGCAGCCAAGTGCCACCGAGCTGCACTCGAAGGGCGCTGGAAAACCTGCATGCGGTTCTTCGCGGGCCCCAAGCTCCTCATCGTCGATGAGCTGGGGTATCTCCCGCTGCCCGAGGACGGCGCCTCCGCCCTGTTCCAGGTGATCAACCAGAGGTATCTCAAATCGAGCACCATCCTGACGACCAACGTCGGGATTGCCGACTGGGCCGGCGCCTTCGGTGATGCAACGGTCGCTGCGGCGATGCTCGACCGGCTACTGCACCGAGCTGCTGTCGCGGGAATCGACGGACCTTCCTATCGACTCAGGGGCCACCAGAAGCAGGCCGATGCCCTGCGAGCGGGGGTGAATTCCCGTGTCTCCTGAGGACGAAAGCGATGGAGCCCAAGGCCGCAAATGCCTCACGTGCAGTGGGGCGTTCACCCCCGACCCCGGCACCCGGCAGATGTATTGTGCCCCTGCATGCCGCCCAAGCAGGCAGAAGGAAGAAGTGAAACTGCATGTCAAAGCTTGCCTCGCTTGCGGGGACGAGTTCACAACGCACCCGTCCGTTCGCCAAAAGTACTGTTCGCCCTTCTGCCGGCGGGAGGCGGAAAACCAGCGGGAACGGGGCCGTGACGAGGCGCGAGCGGCTCGTCACGGAGATCCACAGCCACCTCAACACGCCGTGAAAAGAACAACGTTGCCACCTCGGGTATCAACTCCAGATCTACCGCCGACGGCGACCCGAAACTGCCCTCACTGCGATCAACCCGTCACCATCGTTGCTCTTTTGGCAACGCCAGAGGTCGCCCGCCCGACAATTCCGACTACGACGCTTCCGGAGGTCACGCCCATTCGACGCGCCTGACTGTTCCGGATCAATGTGGGCCCGCCGACCAGACGGTCGGCGGGCCCACCCGCGCGCTCGGCGATCCCCACCCGCCCCACTTCATTCAGCTTTGAACCAAGTGAGGAGACGGAGCGAGCCTGGGGAAAATCACGGATCCCCATCACGGCAGACCGGCGCCCACAACCAGGCTCCCTGTACCGGCCGCCGAGCGCGGCGCGACCGTGATCCCCGACAAGGTCATCGCCCGCATCGCCGCCCGCGCCGCGCGTGAGGCCCTTACCGAGCAGACGGGTGCAGCCCCCGCACGCTTGGGACTCGCCTTGCCCCGCTCCACGGCCGCCGTCAACGAAGGAGCGGCCCGGCTGGGACTGTCCCTGGATCTGCCCTATCCGATCAACATCGCTGAAACCTCCCGACAGGTTCAGCACTACGTCACCGAGCGGGTGGCCCAGTTGACCGGCATGCGCGTCACCGAGGTCACTTTGACCATCCAGCACCTGTTCCCCTCGGCTCGATGGAGCACAAAGGAGGGCAATGAACCAGTTCAGTCCATGACACAGAAGGAAACCTGGCATGACGCGGGCCAAGAACCCCGCGCTCAGACTGAGCGACCCGCCAACACCGACGAACCGGCCACCTCTTCGGCAGTGGCGATGTTGACCAAACAACCACTGGATGCCACTCAGCCCCAGCACACCAACACCACGGACGATGGCTCACGTCCAACGCGCCGGCTGTGGTCCGCCCGCCGGATACCCGCTGCGCTGACCGCCCTCATCATCGCTGCGGGCGCCGGAATTCTGCTGTTCGACATCTCCATGGTCCGAGCCGGCCACAGTGCCGCTGCCTGGCGCAGTCGTCTCGCGCACGAACTGGCCACCCGTCCGCTGGACGACGCCTGGATGCTCACCGGCGCAGCCCTGACCGCCAGCCTTGGGCTGTGGCTGATCATCCTGGCGCTGACCCCCGGCCTGCGCCACCAATTGCCACTCAACAACCCCGGTGGCCAGAACCTGGTGCGGGCCGTACTTGACCGTGATGCCGTCGCCTTCCTGTTGCGGGATGCCGCCATGCGCGTGCCCGGCGTCAGCCGGGCCAGGATCCGTGTGCGGCGAACCCGGATCCTGGCCCACGCGGACATTCGCTTCCGCGACCCCGCCGACGTCAGGGTAGAACTCGATGCTGTTCTGCATGAGCAGCGTGATCAGCTCGCCCTGGTACATCCGCCCCGGATCACCCTCCGCCTCCGGCAACTGACGCACCTGCGGCCACAAAACCCGGTCCATAGCAGGCAGGAGGAGGCATGATGAGGCTACCCGTGGCCAATCGCATCCTGGTGGCTCTGTCTGGGCTCGCC
This sequence comes from Streptomyces sp. H39-C1, assembly GCF_027158125.1. Lineage (NCBI taxonomy): Bacteria > Bacillati > Actinomycetota > Actinomycetes > Kitasatosporales > Streptomycetaceae > Streptomyces > Streptomyces sp. H39-C1. The sequence continues at coordinate 9,963 of NZ_JAPVLS010000094.1, read as the reverse complement.
CTGCTGGCAGGAGGCGGCCTCATCTTCGTCGGCGGGCTCGATCTCTATCGGCGCTGGCACCTGACGCCACCCGACGGCTGGCCTTTGATCACCCCCCAAGCGGTCGTGTTCAGCGCCAGCGACCGATCCCGTTGGACCAACGAAGGCTGGTGGTGGCCGGCGGTCATCGCTTCCTTGACCGTCATCGTTCTGCTCGCCCTGTGGTGGCTGTGGGCACAGCTACGCGGAGTTCACCCAGGCGGTATGCGCGTTGGAGGAGCCTCCCCAACAGAGGGTGTGGAGTTGCGCGATCATGCCCTCGCCGACGCAATCGCCGCCGACGCCCACCACCTGCCCGGCGTCCATCATGCAAAGGTGGAAATGACTGGCCGGGCCCACCATCCCAAGGCACGCATCGCCCTCACACTCAGCCCCGACTGCGAGCCTGGCGCCGTCCTGCAGGCATTGAGTCACGGCCCCCTGGAACGCGCGCGTCAGTCCACCGGATGGGGCCAACTCCCCACCCAGGTGAGGCTGCAGATCACCTCACACAAACCCCGGCGCGCCGACTAGCAGCCCGATTGACACCTCCCCGCCCGATGGCAAGGGCGGTGCCTGATTGACCCGTCTAAACCCAATATCGGTGATTTAGGTGGTTTTTCTCCTGGTCGGGCTGGCTTTGGTGGGCCCGACCAGTGCGATGGTGGGGACATCGGTTCGGGGTGGGTTGAGGTGCTCGGTGCGTTTGAGTGCCCAGTTGGACATCTTGCGTTTGATGACGCGGGGGTTGGAGCGTAACCGCCGTGGAGGTAGCAGTCGTTCGTGGATCTCACTCAGGGCTTGGGCGAGTGACTTTTTGAGTCGGGAGGGGGAAAGCGCCGCCTGGTCGGTGACGTGGCGGCGGGCGACCCGCAAAGTGCGGATGAAGGAGATCCGGTCGGGATCGCGGCCGACGTGTGTGGCCGCTTGATGCATCAAGTCGCGCAGAGCGTGGTGGACCAGTAGGAAGGCGAAGATCTCCTGCTCGACGCCGGGCGGGTGCTGGGACCGTAGGACCAGGCGGGGCCCGCCCTGGTGGGTCTTGATCTCATCGAGCGTGGTCTCGATCTCCCACCGCTGGGCATAGAGGGCGGCGAGGTCCGCAGCCGGCGCGGTCTGCGGGTCGAGGATGCTCGTGATCAACCGGTAGACGGTGGCGTCAGCACCCCGACCGAGGGTGTACTCGATCACGCGGACCCGGGTCGGGTCGGCACGGCGGTTCTTATCCCGGGCCGCGAAGATCTGCGAGATATAGGAGCCATCCTCCAGCGCGATCAGGACCGGCAGGACAGCATCGCTCTTGATACGCCACAGCAGGTCGGCGCCGGTCGCGGTCGCCGCCCGCCACAGGTCCAAGCCGCGAAAGCCGCGGTCGCCCAGCAGGAGCATCCCGGGCGTCAGGCAGACGGACAACTCCTGCGCGAGCACCGTCTCGTGGACGGCCAGGGGGGCGACCTGGGCCGCGAACACGGCATGAGTTCCGCACTCGACCAAAGCGGCGACCCTCGCCTGCGGATACGCACTGCGTCCCTGTCCCCGGCCGGTTCCCGGCCGACCAAAGAACGCCGCGTTCGCCGCCGTGTCGGGTAGGTCGAAGGTGGTGCCGTCAACGGCGACCAGCCGCCACTCGCGAAACCAGGCTCCGTCCGTCTCCGCAGTCGCCACCGGCTGGCAGATCCGGGCGAACAGGGCCCGTAGCGGTTCCGGACCCAGCCGCAGACGCGCCCGGCCAATGGCCGCCGTCGTGGGCACCCGCCAGGAGTCCCGCCAGCGGCCTTCCCTCTCCAGTCCGTGGGTGAGCAGGCGCGCGACCTCTTCGTAGCCCTGGCCCGAAAACAGGCACATGGCCAGGACGAAGTACACGACCACCCGGGCCGGCAGCAGCCGATGGCGCTGCTCGACCCGGCCGCACTCCGCCACCACCTCATCCACCAGCTCCGGCGGAAACGCACGAGTCAACACCCCCAAAGCGATCCGATCCGAGAACCGCCCACCAACCGATGACTTCACCTGACCGGGCCTTGGCACAACCCATCCAACGACCAAAACCCACTAAAGTCACCGGTATTGCCCCTAGGCGGGGAGGGGCAGCACGGGACCTTCCGACAACACGGTCATCGTCTCCGGTGTGCGCCTCGCGGTTCGGGGCAGACCTCTGCCAACCGTTGGAGGTTCCTTAATGAACCTCCGCCAACGACCCATTGGAGAGGGGGACGCGCAGTGGCGGGCAAACGACTCATCGGCGCCGCACGCGAAAAGGTCACCACCCAACTCGCCACGGACTACGAGAACGGTGCCTCGATCCGCACGCTGGCCACGCTCACCGGCCATTCCTACGGATTCATCCACCGCGTGCTCGTAGACGCCGGAGTCACCCTCCGCAGCCGCGGCGGCCCCAACAACCGCTCCCGGCCCGGCCAGCCCACAACACTCTGAGCCGTGCACCTCTTGAGGCACCCGTGCCGCGCTTCGCCCCGGCCGCCTGGCGCTCGACGCTCGCGTTGGCAGCGCAGAAATCCTGGCTGCCACGGCGGTGGAGCCCGCCGAAGCCGCAGGACGGGATGGGTTCCACGCCCTTCCCCGCACCTTGGGCTCAACGAACAGCGGCGGCCCTGCCGCACGACTTCCCGCACTGGAACACGGTCTACGGCTACTTCGCGAAGTGGCAAAAGGAAGGTGTATTCGTCCAGCTCAACGGCCTCCTGCGGGATCTCGTGCGACAGAGGGAGGGGCGGGACGGGGAGCCTTCGGCCTGTGCGATCGACGCGCAGAGCGTCAAAGCCTCCACCAGTGTTCACGCCTCGAGCCAGGGCATCGACGCAGGCGGAACATCGTCACCGACACGATCGGCATGCTCCTGGCTGTCCTGGTGACCGCGGCAAGCGTGCAGGACTCCGCCGCCGGCACCCACCTCCTCAACCAAGTCGCTGCCGAACATCCCCGCGTCCGTAAAGTCTGGGTCGACGGCGGCTACCGCCAACACCTCGTCGAACACGCAGCCACCCTCGGTATCGACCTGGAAATCACTCAACGCAGGCCTGTGAGGAGGGGTTTCACTCCGATCCCGAAGCGGTGGGCGGTCGAGCGGACCTACGGCTGGCTCATGCTCCACCGCCGCCTGGCCCGCGACTACGAGACCCTGTCGGCCCGCTCCGAAGCCATGATCCACATTGCCATGACTGACCTCATGGCCCGCCGCCTCACCGGGGAGAGCACCGTCTCCTAGCGCGACCCGACACCCCAGCCCAAATAGCAGATTCCGGGATGAAACACCGGGAGACAACGACCTCTAAGGGCATGTTTCCGACCCTCGGCAAGCTGTCGATCTGCCAGAACACGGATCGTCCCAGGCGCGTAGGGGGCGGCGGCTGAATGGCCTGGGCCCTTCGGTAGGCAGCTGCCCTGGCGCGTTGGTTGTCTGGGACGCCCGGGGATCGCTCTCCGGGGGTGGCACCGGCGTCAGCCGGTGTCTTCTCGTTTCAACGCCTCCTGCCCGGGGCCTTTGCGGGCTCCGGGGCTTACGGCGGCTCGGCGAGCGTTTTGGGTCCCCCCTATCGGAGGCGACCGTCGTGAGCTTCCTTCGCGCCGCGTCAACGATGCTCGCGGTGCTGTTCTCGTGTCGGTGTACGACCGCGCCGCACGAGTGGGAGTGGAACTTGCTGCGCGAGGGGTCAGAGCTTGGGTTTCGCTCCTTGCACTTCGCGCAGGTGCTGGCGACGGGCTCGCCCTGGTCGAGGACGACAAGCTGCGAGCCGTACCAGGCGGTCTTGTATTCGAGCTTCTTGCGCAGGCTGCCAAGGCCGGCGTCCAGGAGATGCCGGTTCAAGCGGGCCTTGACCTTAACGTTCCTGCCAGGCTTGTCCCGGGTGCCCTTGGCCGAGGCGGTGAGAGCGGTGAGGTTCAGGTCTTCGATCGCGACGTGCGTGAACCCAGTGGCGAGCTTCTTGGACAGGCCGTGCAAGAACGACGCCCGTCGCACCGTGATCTGCTGGTGCACACGGGAGACCCGGGCGGCAGCCTTCCCCCACCGCTGGGACCCCTGTTGGCAACGGGACATCGCCCGCTGAGTCTTCGTCAGTGCGGCCAGCTGTCGGCGAGGAAACGGGGGTGGTGCACGAGGGCGGTAGTGGGGTCGGCCGGATCGAGAGGGCTGGACAGGGCGGCCAGGTAGTCGGAGCCGAGGTCGACGCCGACGAGCCCGCCGGCGCGCTGGCGGGTGGCAGGGCGGCCGATCTGCTCGATACGTCCGCCGTTCTCGGCGGCCGTCTCGGCCTGGCCGCGGCTCAGATACGGGGTGCGGGTGCCGTCATCGTCGACGTGCTCCCACAGCACGGGAACGTCCTGCTGCACCTTCGCCAGCACCGAGGCGTACCAGCGGTGGCCGCCGCGGGTGACGGTCACGGACTGGATGACGGCCTGGCCGCGGTCCACGAGCCGGGCCAGGCGCTTGCCGCTGTCGTGGATGCGGATGCTGCCCAGGCCCGGCATCACCAGCCGCCGGTGGCCCTCCAGGCGGATGATCGGCCTCTTCACGTCGTGGAAGAGAGCGAACGATTCTGCGTGGCCCTTCTTCTTGAACCGGGGGTATCCGTTGCGCGGTCCGGCGCGGCGGCCGGCGAGCGAGTCCTGCCAGTACTTCCAGGCGACCTGGGCGCGGTCGAAGCCGGCGGTGAAGCAGTAGACGTTGACCTCGGGCCACCAGGGGCTGCCGCCCTCCTCTTTGGGCCGGTCCCGCTCCTTCCGTCACAGGGCGCTCGTGTCGATGGCGCTCGGCGTGCGGAATCCGGCGCTGAACGCCTCCGCCTTGAGCCCGTTCACCGTGGCGCGGGCCGCGGCCAGAAGCTCGCGTTCGCTGCCAGTGCCGGCGGAGCCCGCGCGGACGGCGGCCAGCCTGCGGACCAGTGCTTCCTGCCCGGCTGGGGGCTGCATTGCGGGCAGCGGCGGCTTGCCGGCGACGGCGAGCGTGAGGCTCTTGCGGTGGTGGTCCCACACCTTGATGCGATCGGTGAGCTCGGCGCCGTCGGCTTTGATCCGCTCCTTGGCTTCGGCTTCGCTCAGTCCCGCGTCGAGGTAGGCAGTCCGGCGGCCGGCCCAGGCCTGGTGGGATTGGGTCTTCTTGGCCAGCGCGTAGTTGTAGGCCCAACGGCAGGCCCCGGCATAGCGGGACAGAGCAGCTAGCTCGGCAACGGAGGGGTCCAGGGCGAACCGGTACGCACGCAACACCTCGGTTCCGGGCATGAACGTTCCTCCCCCCACACTTCCGTTACCTCAGGTGATCGAATCGTTCCGTACTGTAGAAGGCGGGGCAGTTGGTAAGCCAATCGGTGATCACACAGATGGGCTCATCCTGCATATGCCGAAATTGGTCGCAGCTACGAGAGTGAGACCTGGGCCCCGCGGGGGCTGGCACGAGCTGTTCCGGATAGGGCGACGGGCCGGCCAGCCGATCGTCCGCTCGACGCGCTAGCGGCGGGGCAGGACAACGAAGCTCTTGGCACCCTTGGGCCGGGAGACGGGGAGCGTAGTTGCCCCTGCCTTCGAGGAGATCAACGGGGCAAGGTGGCGAGGATGGCCTTGCCGCCCTGGGTTTTGCTGTGAACGGAGACGGTTCGGGCCAGGCGCTGGATCATGGGCCAGCCAAAGCCCCCGGTCTGGCCGGTCAGATCGGGTGTACGGTCCTGCGGATGAGCGGGGCTGGGGTCTTCGACGCGGACCTGAAGGGTCCGGCGGTCAGCGGTGAGGCACAAGGCGGTCACACCGCCCGCGTGGCGCAGGGCGTTGGTGACCAGCTCTGAGACCAGCAGAAACAGATTTTCCGCGGTGTACGCCGACGGGGCAGGCTGCAAGGAAGCGAGGAACGCCGTAGCTGTGTCCCGGGCTTGTGCCGCACGCTGCGGCCGGCAGGTGAATCGCATCTGAGGCACGGCGCTGCTGTTGCTCACGTTCTGCTCGTACACGTGGTTCACCCCATCAAGTCGTATTCCTCGTGCGGCTCGCGCTGCCTGTGGTGAGTTCGCATACCCACGTATGCGATCAAAACGCATGAGTGATCAAGAGCAGTGTCAAGTACGTCTCATGAGTTCCGAACCTGGTGTCGCTGGGGAGGGAGAGGCGGGGACCAGACATCGAGACCGGCCACACCTCACGCGTGACGCGTGGGCATCAGCCGCGAATATCGCGACACCTCAACATGCGGGCCTACCAGTCCCGAGGCCGGGAATCGGCCCGCCGTCTGCGGCGCCTCACCCCCATCAAGCGATTCCGCTGCCGTCGCAGGGTCTGATACGCCTAATCATGCGCACCGATCCCGGGCTCGTGCCCGCCTGTGTCCGCGAGATTATCGACGGTGTCGTCGAGGCCGTCCGGACTGAAGGCACCCCGCGCGTGCGGGCCTTGCTCGACGATCTCGCCCAGGTCGCCGACCCCGCTGCCTTGCTCCTGCTGCGGAGTCGGTGTGACGACGATCTGTCCTCACACGGCGTGCCGGGGGACTGTCGCGGTAACGCCCGCGTCAGCGCGCCGTGTCGCGGTGGAGTGATGGTGAGCGAGGGGAGGTTGCGGGCTTGCGTGCGTGGTCGTTAGTCGGGGGTGACAGGCACACACGCTCACCGGCCATTCCTACGCATTCCACCGCGTGCTCGTGGACGCAGGAGTCACCCTCCGCAGCCGCGGCGGCCCCAACAACCGCTCCCGGCCGGCCAGCCCACAACACTCTGAGCCGTGCACCTCTTGAGGCACCCGTGCCGCGCTTCGCCCCGGCCGCCTGGCGCTCGACGCTCGCGTTGGCAGCGCAGAAATCCTGGCTGCCACGGCGGTGGAGCCCGCCACCCCTCCCGGGACCCGGTGACGACCCCGAACAAGGGATCGTGCCGTTACGGCGAGTGGGCAGCAATGCCACGCAGGGACTGTCCGTTGCAGAAGACCAAGGCGGGCATGCGGGCGAGGGCACCGTTCAAGGGGATTCCCAGGCGACTCTGGGGCGAGTACGGCCGCCCCGAACGGCTCACCGGCCCAGTGCAGCGGGAGCACCCGCGTCACACCCGACACCCGGCAGGATTTGGCACGCGATGGCCCCGAAGGAGGGCCGCGAAGTGATTTGGTCGCGCAAAATTCAATATGGCCGCGGGCTGACCGGTGAAGCAGCGCTGTGGCACGGACCCTCACCCAACAGGAACTCCAGCCCCTGCGGTCGTCAGGCCGGCCCACCGCAAACTGTCAGCAGCTGGCGGGCGGGCCAGCCTTCCGCGCAATCCCCCGGCCTGCCCCTACCCCGACCGGCCAGCAACCACACCATGCGAAAACGCCAGCGCCCCGACACCCCAGCCTTCCTCGCGCGCAGCCCTCCCCCCATTACCTCTCACGGATACTCAAGCAGAGGGGACACACCGGGCGCAGAAGCGGCAGCGCGGGTAGCCGGCGCCGCCGCCGTCACCTGCCGGATTTCGCCGGGAGCGGGAGAAGTCCTAGACCCGTTCGGCCGTCCGCTGCACCGTCAGTTCCGCGCCGGGCGGGCGCAGATACAGGTAGAGGGTGTAAGCGGGCTCGGCTGTCCCACGCTCCCAGCGGGTATCGACGACGGTGCAGGCAGGCCCCTCCGCCAACCAGTCCGCAGCCGCCTGGAAAAGGGGCGCGGGGTCCTGGCCGGCAAGGATCAGCGTTCCGTCGTCCTCGACGGTGACCCACAGGTCGACATGAGAGTTCACGAACGCGCCAGCACGCTCGCGCAACTCCTCCACCAACACCGCAGTACCGCAATCAGTCATCATCAGTTTGCCTTCCACGTACGAGATCAGTGACTGTACGTGTTCCCCACTTACCTACCGTCACTCCCCCGAGTTCCTCCGAATCACCGAGGTTCCCGGCCGGGGTCAGGCCGCGAGCACCATGACCCACAGCCCCGAAACCAAACCTGGGCGCCATCCCGATATTCCACCTGCGCAAGTGCCCGTAGGTTCCCTGGCTGCACGGGCGGGCTGGCGAGTTGGGCCTGCCGAATGGGAGGTCGGCAAGAGATCGACGGCCTCTTTCCAGAAATCAGCCTCCGCAGGGCCGGCGCCTTTCTAAGGGGCGTCAGGAACGCGCAGTACGGCCCGTACGCGCTTGCCCACCGGCACCCGCTCCGCCGTCACCTGCGAACACAGCCGGTTCACGATCTCCAGACCGTGACCGCCGACCCGCGTCGGATCGGGCGGAAACACTACCGGCAGGGCAGTACTGGAGTCCCATACCGTCACCACCACACTGCGGGGGCTTCCCTCGAGTTCCAGGAGGGACGGCCCGTGCGCGTACCGCTCGGCGTTGGTCAGCAGCTCGGTGACCACGAGCAGCACGTCGTAGTGGAATCGCTCGCTGACGGTCGTGGCGAAGTCCGCAGCCAGACCCTCAAGCAACTCATCGGCCAACTGCCGGGCGACACCCAGGCTGCCGGGTTCACCGCCGTAGTGCCCGGCCCGGTACAACGGTGCCAAATCCACCAACCCCTCGACCATTGGTACAGCAGCGGGAGAAGTCAGCCTCGGCCAGGTGAAGCCTCATCAATCGCCGCCCTCGAGGAGCATCCACGATGCGCCAGCTTCCCTCCGACTACCCCACCGAGCCTGCCTCAGTCCCCTTGGCGCACTCATGGTCTTACGACCTTGGGAGTAATTCACGTTGGGGCATGCTGGCCTGGCGGGTCGGCTGGTGGGTGATCACCGGGTCGTCATGCGGGCGAGGACCAGTCTCGGTTTCTGATCTCGACCCCAAATCCGCATCGCGGTGTGTAGCTCCAGGGTCCAGGCTGGAGGGGAGGGGTTCTGCTGTTTCCCTTAGTAGGTGAGCAGGGAGGAGCTATGACAGCAACGACGCGGACAAACACTCCTGTCGCCATCGAAGGTGGCGGGGTGGAGTTTCGTATGCAGGACGTCGGTGGAGACATGTCCGTTGCCTTTGTGACGTTTCCCGAGGGCACCGACATGGGGCCGGCTCTTAAGGGTCTGGCCGGCGACCTGTGTCCGTGCCCGCACTGGGGCTACCTCTTCAAGGGGCGGCTGAAGATGCGGACGCCGGACGGTGACGAGTTCTACGAAGCGGGTGAGGCCTTCTACTGGCCACCCGGCCACGCCCCGGTGGCGCTCGACGACTGCGAGTACATCGATTTCTCGCCGACCAAGGACCTCAACGAGGTCATCCAGCACGTCAAGGCGCAGGGAGGATGACGGGCGTCTCGCCAGGGCCGGGCGGCCCTTGCGGGTTTCGGGGCAGTACCGGCTGGGCCTGACCGTGACATGAGAAGGGCCGTGCGGGTTGGGCGAGTTGTGACGCTTACTTGGGCCCGTGCGGCCTGTTCCCATCCTGCCTGTCCGGGGTCTCGCGCACACTTCGGCGAGTTGCTCGAAGAACCCGCCCCGAAGTGGCAGGCCCGCCGTGAGTCCGCACTGCGCGAGCGGCGGGGCGGGGAACGGCGGCGGGCCGCCGGGGCCGGGCGCAAGCAGCGGCTGGTGTTCACCGACCGGCTCCTGGTCACGCTGGTCCACCTGCGGCTGGGCCTGACGCACGCGGCACTGGCCGAGCTGTACCGGGTGGACCTCTCGACCGTCTCCGGCGCGATCCGAGAGCTCCGGCCGCTGCTGGCGGCCCGGGGCTTCGCGGTGCCCGGCCGGCCGGGGCTGCGGCTGCACACGCTGGAGGACCTGTTCGCCTGTACCGCCGCGGAGGGCGTCAGGCTGCGGATCGACGGCACGGAGGTGCAGGTCCGGCGCCGGCGCGCGGGCCGCCCCGGCCGCAAGGCGTTCGTGTCCGGCAAGAAGAGGCAGAACACCATCAAGACCACCACCTTCAGAGTGCGGTACGTGACCTGATGTCCGGTTGATGCTTGGGGTTGGGTGAGGAGTCCTGGTCGGCGGGGCGGACTGGTACTCAGGTGCGGGGCTGAGCGAACAGGCCGGGTTCGGGTTCGGTGAGAAT
>NZ_JAPVLS010000093.1:0-34262 GCF_027158125.1 Streptomyces sp. H39-C1 | reverse complement strand
GCGATGGCTCTCAACCTCGTCCGCATCGACGCCTGGCTCACCGGCACCCCGCTCGGCGGTAGCTGGACCTCCCGCCTCAGCACACTCCGCCTCTCACTCACGCCACCGTGAATAGACCAGCAGAGTCTGGGATGCGTACACAGGGGTCATGCCGCGAGTGAGAGTTGGGCGGGTGCATGGTGACTGGCGCGCTGGGCGCCCGCTGGGTGGTGGCAGCGGACGATCACGGTCTGCCCTGGGTGCGCCAACTCCCGGCTTCCACCGGGCCGGTGCCTGCCGACATGGAGATCAGGCCGAGGACTTCGTCAATGTGATCAGAGCCTTGTGGGCGAGGGGTGCCTGCAAGGGGCTGAAGTGGGGATTGATGGCGAGGGCTGCGGTGAGGTCGGTCCGGGCGGCGGCCGGGTTGCCGAGGGATCGCTGGATCATCGCGCGGTGGTAGTGGAACAGTGCGCTGCGGGTGCCTTGGGCGAGGGCTTGGTCGGATTCGGTGAGGGCTTCGCTGTCCTGGCCGTTGGCGTGGAGGGCCCAGGCCAGGGCGTCATGGCTGTCGATGAAGGGGCGGCTGTTCAGGCCTTGCCGGGCGATGGTCACGGCTCGGGCGCGGTTGCCGTGGTCGGCCTCGAAGAGTGCGGCGTCGGAGTCGAGGGTGACGCCGTTGTTGGCGAAGAGCCGTTGTTCGGCGCGGAAGACCTCGTACTGCTGGTCGGCTTCCCGGGTGCGGCCGAGGGACTGGTACAACTCCCCCAGTTGGAGAACGTGCTCGGGCTGCGGGACGCGCTGGACCGCCCGGGTCAGATCGGCGATCGCCGCGGTACCGCGGCCCAGCGCCGCTTCGGCTCTGGCTTTTGCCTGGAGCAGCGAGGTGGAGGCGGGAGCGGCCCGCAGACCCGCCTCGGCCTCGCGGAGCCCGGTGGTCGGGTCGCCGTTGTTGAACGCGAGTTCGCTCAGGTAGTAGTGGGCGAACTCCTGGTCTGCCGGTCCGGCGGCGTCGTTGAGGGCTCGCTGCATGTCGGTGCGGGCGGTGGCGGTGTCGCCACGCAGTTCCGCCACGTAGGAGGCGCGGGACAGCGAAGGCGCCCCGGGTCGCAGGTCGACCATGCGTTGGACGGCGTCGGCGGCCTCGGTGTAGCGACCGAGTTGGGTGTAGGCGTCGGCGAGTGTGCCGTACAGCGAGGAGTTGTACGGGTTCACGGCGATGGCTCGTCGGGCCCAGTCCAGTGCTTGGTTGAAGTGGTGGCGTCCGGCTTCGAGGGCGGCCATGCCGCCCATCGCGGTGAAGTTGTCCGTCTTTTCGAGAGTGAGCGAGCGCTGAAAAGCCGCTTCGGCCTTGGGGTAGTACGTGGGGTCGGCGGTGGTCTTCGCTTGCTGGACGTAGTCGAGCCCCAGAGTGGCAAGGGCGGTCGCGTCATCGGGCTTGTGCCGTAGGTGGGCCTGGAGTCCGGTGATCTGGGCGGTGAGCGGATCGGCGGCCGTGCGGCCGGCGTCGGCGGATGAGCTTGCGTTGTGGCCGGTGGAGGAGGCGGGCCAGGGTGCCAGGCCGAGGCCTCCGGCGAGGAAGAGCCCGACACCCAGGACGATGGCGACGGCGGCCGGCAGGAGCCGCTGGTGCGCGGGGCGCCGGAAGGTGGGGGGCTGGGGGTCGTGCTCGCTCACGGCGCACTCCGGTTCACTGCTGCGGGTGGGGAGGGGCAGGAATCGTTGGGTGAACCGGCCCGGTGGTGGTCTGGGTGGCGTAGACGACGAGGTTGTCGCGGTAGCTGCCCTGCTGGCTGTCGTAGTCACCGCCGCAGGTGATCAGCCGTAGGGCCGGGGGGCCGCTGGTCGCGTAGACCTGGCCGTCGGGGATGGCGTCCTTGGGATACTCGCGCAGCGCCAGGACGGTGAAGCTGACCTGGGAGTGGTCGGCGCGTTCGACGGTTATTCGGTCGCCCGGCCGAAGAGAGGACAGGTTGTAGAACGCGGCAGGTCCGGTGGCGGAGTCGACGTGGCCGACGATGACCGCGGCGCCGGGGTCGCCGGGGAGCGGTCCGTCGCTCCACCAGCCCACCTGGTCGGGGTCGTCTGGTACGGCCAGGTGGCCGTCCTGCTGGACCCGCAGACTGGTCAGGGAGTGGTGGACACCGATGCCCGGGATGCTGATCCCCACTGGGCGGGCTGCTGGGGTGGCCGGTGCGGGCACGGTCGCGGTCTGCGGTATCGGCAGGGTGCCGACGTTGACGGGCGCGGGATGGCGTAGGGAACGGGCCAGCAGAGCGGTGCTGCCGCCTGCGGCCAGGGCCATGCCGGTGGCGACGGCGGCCGCGGCCAGCAGCCAGCGGGTGCGGGCGGGGCGCCCCCGCCCGGGCGGTGCGCCGGGGGGGCATGGCCCGGCCGCCGGCGCAGGCCAGCAGCGTGCCGCCGGCCGCGGCTGCCACCGGCATGATCGGGAGGTCCTGGAAGGCGGTGCCGCCGAAACCCGCACCGATCCCGCCGTCGGGCTGCAGGGAGTCGGCCTGGTTGACCGCTGCGGTGTTGGGCAGTGCGACGTAGGGGAAGGTCGCACCGGGCTGGCGGTAGGGGGTGTCCACGGCGTCACCAGCGGCGAGGGCCGGCACGATCTTGCCGGTTTGCGCGGCGCCTTCGAGGGCCTGCAGTTCGATGTCGACGACGTCGTCATTGAGGCGTCGGCCGTTGGGGAAGCCGCCCAGGTCACCGCCGAGGACGCCGAGGCGGTTCGGGTTGGCGGTCACCGGTACGGACATGTTCAGGCGCAGTTCCTCGGCCGGGGTGAACTTGTTCTTGTCGACGTCGGTGTTGAGGAGTTGCGAGTTGAGGTCCGCCTTGATCGGCCCGCAGGTTTTGCACACGCCGGTGAGGAAGATCTCGGCGAGGTCCTTGCGCGGGGTGGCGGGCGCGGGGATACCGTAGATGCTCTGGACGAGCTTGGGCACGATCGGGTCGAGGACCTTGTCCACGACCGGCTGCACGGTGTGGTCCTGGGACGGGTTCAGCGTGTTGAAGGCGTCCTTGTACTTCAGCGGGACGACTACCTCGTTGACGAGCGGATTGCCCAGTCGGGAGACCTGGTGCCAGCCGCCCTCGCCGCCCTTGTCGGGCTTCGGCATACCGTCCTCGACCGCTGCTCCTGAGCCCTTGTCGTCGCTCGAACTGTTGCCGTTCTTGCCCTCTCCGCCCTTGGAGGAGGGTGCGGTGACCGCGGCGCCCTGACGGTCGGTGGTGGACCACACGCCGATCACCGGGTTGCGGGTCGCGTCACCGTGCAGTGCCAGGTCCTTCTTGGGGACCTTGATGGCGATGGTGTTGACGTTGTAGCCGGCCAGGGTGTTGTGGCCGGACTCCTTCAGATCCCCTCCGTAGAGGAGGTCGAAGACCCGCAGGTCGAGGAAGAACGGGTCGGACGCCTGCCCGGCGTAGGTCTGGCCGCCGTCCGGCAGCGCGACGGTGGCCTGCTTGCGCAGCGAGGCGTAGTCGGGCATCGAGGCCTTGCCGACGTTCGACGGTGCCGCGGGGGCGTCCTTGAGGAGCGTTTTGGTGGCCCCGTGGGCGTCGGTTTCGGTCAGATCGTAGGTCTGACGGAAGTTCAGCGTCGGGTCGTCCAGGTTCTTCACCACGCCGGTGTTGTACAGGAACTGGTTCGCGTCGTCGCGGATGTGGTCGCTGAACTTCCAGGTGTAGGTGGTGTCCGCGTTGCCGTCGCCGTCGCTGTCGATCTTGATGTTGTAGCGGGCGTCGTTGGCGAAGGGGTAGAAGTTCGGGCCCCCGTTGGGTTCCTCGAACGGGATCCAGTTCGCCACCATCGTCACGGTGTCCGGGTCGTCCGGGCTGGTGAAGGCGTAGACGTCGGTGTTGTCGGCCTTCGGGTCACCCGCGATCAGCGGTGCCTCCCGGTGGCTGGAGGCGGAGCTGACGCCTGGTGTGAGGCCGGCGAGGGCGGCGGCGCTCACCAGGGTGAGGGTGCCGAGAGTGGCCAGTGCGCGTTCGGCGGTGCGGGCGGGCTTTCGGCGTGAGGGGGGAGAGGACTGCATGGGCCATCCGTTTCCGGTGGGGCCGCACCGGCCCCACGGGTCGGGGTCAGCACGGCGGAGAGCGGCGGACACTCCAGGCCGCAACGAAAAACGCGGCAACCGCACCGATCATCGGCGGCAGCCGTCCACGGATTCCGAAATGCGGCTTAAGCTACATATAAAGCACCACGGGTCGCGAGCTCCCGCAATCTGCCGGAGCCGAATGGGGCCGCCCGGGCCCCACCGCCGGCTTGGGAACGGCCCTCCCCCTTTCCGGTTGCTGCCGGACGGGCCGTCGGCCCAGGCCCCCCATCAGATTGCATCCTGCACCCGTGACCGCTGCCCGCCGCAGGGGCGAGCCGGTTCTCCGTGCCGCCTGAGAGGGCCTTCTACCGGGGCGCGGCTGCGGCCCCGCTGCTGCGCGCCGTTCCCGCGCGACGGGACCTCACGCAACCTTGCCGCTCCCGAAGGGCCTTCCCATGGCATCGCACCGCCCCATGCGGGGCACCGGTAGCCACCGGAGCCCAGGTCCATCCGCTCGGCAACTTCTCCGTCAACGAGAATCGGCATCAGCGCCGCCCGCTTGCCACCTCGGGACGAGGTGGACGCCACGATCTGGCAGTTCCCGGCGAGTTCACCCGGGCTACCGCGGGTTCGAGCACGTCGGTGCTGATCGGAGCTGACCCGCGAGAAGGGCGCTGACCCGGCTCAGAGCGTCTTGGGCCTGCGGCCGGGCCGCGAGGAACGCGGCAACCACAGGGTCGGTGCTCTCCAGAAGCGCCAGATGCCTGACCGCATGAGAAGCCACATGATCGACCGTCAGGTCGGGCGGCGCCGGATGGCCCGTCCTGTTGCTGCGGGCGATGGTGTGCGGATCCGCCAGAGGACGCGCGGGACGATCAGGGTCGGGATCGGGGTGGACGACGTAGGTCAGCACGATGGCCCCCTCGTCATCGGCACGCCAACTGGTGGAGTGCACGAGGTGGTGGTCGCCGTCATCGGGAAGGCCGGCCAGTCGGCGGGCCGCGCGATCAGGAGCCGAGGACCGGCCGAGCGCGGTCAGCAAACGGCGGTACGCGAAGCCGGTGACCGCGTCGTACCGCAGTAGCAGCGCTTCGACCAGGACTGGGGGCGTCGACGCGGCGCCGGGCGTCCGGCTCATCATCGGTGCCCGTCTGCGGAGGGCGGCAAGCAGGCAACCATGCGTCGACTCCAGGACCGTGGGGGAGCCGCCGGGATGCTGAAGCGGCCCGCCGCCGATTCTATTGCCACTACGTCGCAGTTGCATGTTTTAGGCATCAGGTCATGGGAGGGACCTCCGCAGGCCCGGTGGGCTCGTCCGCCCCGATCGCCGCGGTGTGGTCACCCGGCAGGAGCTGCCACCGACTGCTTCGGGCATCGTCGCGAATCCGTACACCGCCTGCGGCAAGGGACGTACGCAGACGGTCGGCAAGGTCGTAGGCCCCCTGGGCCCGCAGGGCCCCGCGCAGGTCGAGCAGCGGGTCAAGGACCCTGCCCAAGGTGCGCTCCGGCTCCGCCATGCCCTGCTGAGCGGGGGCGACGAGCTGGCGGATCATTCCGCGCAGGATCGTCCGCGCCCACTCCTGCCCGCCTTCGTCCTCCTCCGTGTCGCCGGACCACGAGCTGATCTCCGCCTCCAGTTGCAGAATTGCCGCCACCATCCCGCCGGCGTCACGAGCCGCCCGCGCCGACTCGAAGAGCGTGTCCGCGGCGGTGACGGCTTCCTGGAGGGTGACTGGCCCGCCGACAGACGATGGCGCATCAGGCTGGACTGACTCGGTCGCCTCCCAGAGTCCGGGCGAGTGGGTCGCCGCAATACCGGCCACGAGGCGCCGCAATCGGTCCAGCGGCACAACGGTGCCCGAAGGGATCACCGTGACGGCCCCGCGGCGCCGGACCGTCATCACTCCACGGCCCCATACCCGCGCACTGCCGGCGCCGAGATCGATGACGACGGCGGTGTGCTCATCAATGCCGAGGACGGCGCTTTCCCCTGGCAGGTGCTTTTCCAGAGCGACCAGCCTCGTCTCGCCGAGGTAGCAGAAGCGGGTGTCGTGTGTACCGCCCTCGGCGTTGTCGTAGTGCGGTATCACCGCCACCGGAAGGCCGAGACTCTCCAGCAGGTCCAAGCCGTCCAGCCACACCGGCGGGTGCCCGGCTTTGTAGACTTCGTACACGGGCAGTGCGACCAGCCCCACCGTGCACGCGGCCGCAGAAGCCATCACCGTCACCCCACGGCCCCGCCGCACTCGGTCGGCCAGGGCCTGTCCAAGTCCCTGCTCCTGCCACCGCCGCAGCGCGTATGAGGGACTGCCGGGGCCGCAGAACACCCAGGCGGCTCGGTGTAGTTGATCGTGCAGGGTGTCGGAGTCGACCTCCGCCGGGACATCGGCGTCCGTATCAGCCATCACCGTGGTCACGAGCCCCACGCTGCGCCGGAAGTACTCCCGGGCCCGCGACGAGATGTCCTCACGGTTCACCTGGAACCCGTACGGGGTCTCCAAGATCACTGCCTCGGCGCCCGGCTCCAGATGCGCCACCAACTCCCGGTGCAACGTCACCATCGTGGGACTGGTTTCCCCCGAACCCATCAGAACAAGAAGCCCCTGCCCGGCATCCATCCTTGATCCCCAACCCTCGCAGTCGAGATCTCCGGAAAGCCGTATCCGTACCCCACGAATCTTCCAGTGATCCTGGGACACCGGTTGGCCGGATATACGGCCGAAAGACACCGCATCGCAAGCGCGCGGCCTGCCTCGTTCGCTGCTGCTGTCGGTTGGTCCTCTTGGCGACCCGCGGTTCTGGCTGAGTAATGTGCGCTCCGCTCGCACCTGGCGGACAACCAGCAGATCTGCGGCACGCTGCTGCACCTGGACTTCGGGGCCCACCTGACGTCGGACGACAATGCAGTGGGTCCATCGCGCTGGCTCCGGGCGCCGGACCGCGTTTCCCGGACCAACGTCCGAACGCCCGATAGGACACCGGCGGGTTGTGGGAGATCGCCGAGCCGCTGATCCCGCCGTCGAAGGTGTGGCCGCAGGGCGGCGGGACGCAGGACACGCCTGATGAGACGCTGTTCGCCGCAATCGTCCACGTGCTGGTCAGCGGATACGCCTGGCGGGCGTTGCCACCCTGTTTCGGGATGTCGAGGTCGACGGCTCACCGCCGATTCGTGATGCGGTCACGGGCCGCAGTGTGGAGCCGGCTCCACGAGAGGATCCTGCACCGCCCCAATGACGCTGGCCTGCTCGACCTCTCACGCGCGGTCTCCGACTCCGCTCAGCGAGCTGAAGACCCGGCGCGCGGACGCCCTCACTCTGCAAGGACGCGTCAGCCAGGCTCAACTGGTAGCGCCTCGAAGCTCAGGTACGTGTCGAGTGCCGCCAGTGGATTCCCGACGCCGCCAGTGGACTGCTGGAGCGAACCTCAGAATTTCGTCGACTGCGGCCCCAGGCAAACGGTTTTTGGGCGACGCACTCGATCGCCACCGAGGAGGAGGCACGGGTGGCTGGTAGAACAGCCGTATTGTCCAACTTGAGACCGACGCCCCGCCTTCCGCGGGAGTTACGAAGAGTCCCGCGCCGCGGCGATCAAGCAGCGACTGGCGAAGGAGCGGGCACGGCAGAAGTCGCCGGGCGTACTGGAGCCGCATGCAGCGCTCAACGACATGGCCACCGGTGAGCCTGTTCTGTTCTGCGGAATATGGCTGACTATTCGTCTTCTCGGCATCCTCCTGGGTGCACTCGGCACCGGACGGGTGGCGCCGCACGACTGCACGCTGCTGCCGCGGGTGCTCTTCTGGACCGGCTGCGCGTCCTGTCTCTTGGCTCTGACCTTGCCGGTGCTGGCGGCGCAGCCGCACCTTGAGGCGCGTGGCGGCCGGGCTGTGGTCGCTTATGAGCGGATCTGGCAGCAAGCCCCCCGCTACTGCCCTGGTGCCGGCTGCCCGCTGGCCTGGATCCTGCACCAGGCCCGCTACCCCTCCACTACGGCACAGGCCTGATACCACGGGTTGTTTTTTGGCAGCCCGAGGGTGGGCAGTAGCGCGCGGTGTGTTTCCCGCCGTGGGTGGCCGGCGGGAAACACACCGTGGTGAGGGGTGGTTAGAGGATGCCCCCCAGGAGCCCGCCGAGCAGGCCGCCACCGTAGTAGCCGTTGTTGTAGCCGCCCTGGTAGTTGTCGAAGCCGGTGTCGTACCCGCTGTGGTAGCCGTTGCTGCGGCCGCCGTAGTTGTGGCCGCCCTTGTCGTCGCTGTGCTCGTTGCCGTTCTCGTCGCACTGGTTGTCGTCGTCCCAGTGCCGGCCCTCGTGGCTCTGGCCGTGTCCGCCGTGGTGGTGTCCGTCGGACGCCAGGGCCACGGAGGCCGGCGCCGCCTGCGGGGTCGCGGCGTGGGCCGACCCGCTGAGGGAGACCAGGGCGGCAGCGGACAGGACGGCGGCAGCGGCGCTGCGAGCAAGTACTTTCTTCACGATCAAACTCCCAAAAGCGGGGTGAGTGGGTCATCTTGGACGCTAAAGGGGAGGGGGTGATCCGGCGCGGCGGAATGGGCCATCGGATGCAAGGGCAGGCCGCACAGGAGCCGTGGTCGCCGGATATCAGCAGGACGCGCCCGACTGTCTCCTAGCCGAAGCGTGTCGGGCGCGCCTGCGTGCGGCCGGCGACGGCCGCGTTCCCGGTGCCGTGGGCCGGAGCAGCCATGTCACGGGCACCGGGCGGGAGGAAGGTGGTCATGCGTGCGCGCGACCACCTTGCACTCATCGTGCACCGTGCTGCCCCGGTCGCCCGGCCGACACCCCGATGCATACAGTCGACCCGACCCCCGACGGACCCTCCGCAGGAGGTGCTGGCTCCTGGGCCCTCTGGTACCTGCGGGTTTCCCTTCACCAGCGTGTTCGGCTGTGGTGTTCAGCAGGGGACAGTGGTGTGTCCCGCGCCGCTGGTGCCGCCATTGGTCGGTGCCGCCGTCGGTGGACACGCGGTCCTGGCCGCCCAAGCCTCCGTCAATGCCGCTACCGGCATCACCTACGTCGCCGACACCGCCTTTACCGCGGGTGCTTCCCGTGGCCGCCGGTAGGCAGGGGTTGGCGGCCATGGGAGGGCGGGAGGCGGTGGTCGGCGGTGAGGTCGGCGTGGCAGGGGCTGGTGGCTCGCGCGTGGGAGGGCGCCCGTGCCGGGCGCGCGGGTGGGTCGTTGGGCTGGGTATGAGTGCGAGCGATGACAGAGTTGTGCCGGGCGACGTCTTCACCGTGGCGGCTGTGCCAGATGACACCTTCACAGGTATGCCGTACGACGCCTTCGTGATGTTCGCCGGGGTGCAGGGCTCGTACCTGTCTCAGCCGCATCCGCGCGGAGTGTGTGACGACGATCAGTGCCCGCGGTTTGGGGCCCCGCCGGGTGGTGCGCTGATGGACTTTTCGATGGTGGAGCGGCGGCGCGGTTGCCGGAACCTGACCGGCCCCGAGCGGGATCTCGCGCTGCGCTTGGCGGCGCGCGCGGACCGGTTGCGTACCGATGCCGGCCGGGAGGGCGGGGAAGACATGGGCGTCGCGGAGGCGTTCGCTCTGGCGGCGGTCTAGCTAGGCCTGTAACCATCCGTAGGCAGCCCCGCCGGCTGAGGATGTCCGCCAGGCGGCCGAGCAGTCTGCCCGGGTGCGGGAAGGGCGGCCCGATGCCTACGCTGGGCTGTCTTCCTCACCACCGGGGGCCAGGAGTCCGGCTACCCGTGAGGGGGCGGGCAGCCCGTGAGGGTGACGTCGTAGAGGCCGTGTGGTGCCCTTCCTGCCGTGTGGGGTCGTAGTGGTAGGCGTCGGTGGTGATGTTGTCCGTGCCGCGTACGTGTAGGCGGCACGGAGTGCGGCGGCGGCCTGGGGTACGGGGGCCACTTGAAGGGCTGGGTGTCGTCACAACCGCATGAACGAGCCGTATGGCAGGGCATGTCGCCGTATCTGTCCAGGTGAAGCTGGGCCCTGGATCGGATGAGGCTCCCGGCGGTGGCACCTTTGCCGTGGAGTCGATCCGGGTGGACCTGTGTAAGGTCCACCCGGCGACGAGTGTGTGGCGGGACGTTAGATGTAATAGCCCGTCCAGTTCTGCTCGCGGGGCAGATCCGGGGCGCAGGACCACAGGGTGAGCACCGTTCCCTCGGCCATGTTTCCGCCGTAGTTGGTGATGCACTTGCCGCCGAAGAGGGTGAAGGTGTGTCTCGTGGTGGAGGAGAACTCCTGCGGGGATCCGTAGGAGTAGTCGCACGTCCACAGGGTCAGGACGGCGCCGTTGGTGCCGCTTCCATTGCCCGAGGGGGTCAGGCACTTGCCGCTGACCTTGTGCACCAGGTGGTTGCGGTCCCAGCCCCACTGCTGCAGGTTGCTGCCGGTACAGTCCCAGGTGGTGATCTTGGTGCCGTTGGATGTCCCGTTGCCCTGCGGGGTCATGCAGTCGGTGATGACTGACCAGTCGTTGGAAACGACGCCCCAGCTGTTCACGGAGGCGCTGGCCGGAGCGGCGGAAAGGGCGGAAAGACCGCATAGGGCGAGGACTATGGTCAAAAGCGAAGCCATCTTGCGCATGCTGTTCCTTGCTCATGAGAAACCGGCACAGCGCAGGCAGCGGATGTGACGCGCGGCCAGCGGCACCGGTACGGGAATGGTCTGCTCTGCTGCGTGTCTTGGCTGCACGGGACTCGTGCCACCTACATGCGAGGTGAGATGCGACAAACTACCTGTCGCTCTGCAGACATTACAAGATCTTTAGAAGAGCTGTTGGGGCGGGTGGTGGCCAGTTTCTCTGGGGTCAGCTCTGGGTAGGGCTGGACAGGCGCAGCAACTGCAGCAGTGGCAGGCCGAAGAGGAGGAAGGGAGCGCACCGGTTGTTCCGCAGTGCGCGACACCGGGCTGCGAGCAGCTGGTTGATGCGCCGGTGGACTGGTACACCGACATCACCGTCCCACCCCAGGACGGCACCTACTGCGGGCCCTGCCGCCACGGCCAAGCCTTCCCGAACCGCGGGCTGCGTGGGGCGCTGCGCCGGATGCGGAAGGCGTCGAGTGATGTGTAGCTGTCACGGCGGGTGTCACGGCCGGTGGCCCGCTAACCGCTGACACGTCTCTGACCTTGGCGGATACCCCTCAACTCCCCCTTTGCAGCGGGGGCGGGGGTGACAGCGTGACACTGATCGAGGGTCGGGCGGGGTTCGGCGGCCGGTTGTCGATCTTGCTCGCGCAACGGATCGTTTCGTTTGTGAGAAATTCGGGTTGCGAATCCCGCTTGGCTGAGTGTTAAGTTCATCTGCTTTGCTCCGAGCGGAAGGAAAGCAAATGGACGTCCCCTCCTTGCACAACCAGTTTCTCAGCGACGCGCTTCCTCGGATCCGGCAGGATGCGCGCGTGGCTGGCGTGGCGATCACCGGGTCCATCGTGGGAGGCCGCTCCGATATCTACTCGGACGTGGACCTGATCCTGGTCATCGATGAAGAGGCGTACGACGTGGTCATGCGGGAGCGGTTCGCGCTGATCGGCTCTTGGGCCTCCTTGGTGGCCGGATTTACCGGGGAGCATGTCGGCGAGCCGCGCGTGATCATCACGCTCGTCGGGCCGCCTATCCTGCACGTCGACTTCAAGTTCGTCCGGGCCTGCGACTTCGCCGAGCGGACCGAGGACCCGGAGATCCTGTGGGACCGGGACGGCCTGCTGGCCGGCGCTCTTGCCCAGCAGCCGCCAGTCACTCCGGCGTTCGACCTCCAATGGATCGAGGACCGGTTCTGGATCTGGGTGCACTACGGTGCGACGAAGCTCGGCCGCGGGGAGCTGTTCGAGACCATCAGCTTCCTCACCTACCTGCGCGAGACCGTACTCGGCCCCCTGGCCGCCCGCCGGGTGGCCGCGATCCCCCGCGGTGTACGCCATTTGGAGTCCAGCGCGCCCGAAGAGGCGCGCAACCTTCAGGCAACGCTGTGCGGCTACGACCGCCACGAAGCCGGACGGGCGCTCCTCGCCACCGTCGATCTTTACCGCCGATGGTCCGACGCCGGTGAAGCGATCGTTGAACGGCGCCACCACGCCGAGAAGCTCGCCATGCAGTACCTCCACGACGTCATCGATCAAGGCTGCTGACTGAAGCGGGCTGAAGTACCTCACCACCTTGTCGGCCCAGATTGACGCGGGCAGTGACGGTGATGGTGCCTGCCTCGCTCATGCCGCACATCATCCTGTCCCGGCCGTCCCGGCTGCTCTATCCGCTGCGGTTCACGAACGGCTAGGGAGCGCAGATCGAGAGTCGGGGTGGTCGCGGACTGTTACTGGGGCTGCGCCCTTTTGAGAAGGGCAACCGCAGTCGGAGCCGGAATGGTCTGCGCGGCGGGTGGGCGGGCAGTCCGTGAGGGTGACGTCGTAGAGGCCGTGTGGTGCCGTTCCTACGGTGTGGGGTCGTAGTGGTAGGCGTCGGTGGTGATGTTGTCGGTGCCGCGTACGTGTAGGCGGTCGCGGAGTGCGGCGGCGGCGGCCTGGGGCGGGACGGTCAGGAGGTTGA
This sequence comes from Streptomyces sp. H39-C1, assembly GCF_027158125.1. Classification (NCBI taxonomy): domain Bacteria; kingdom Bacillati; phylum Actinomycetota; class Actinomycetes; order Kitasatosporales; family Streptomycetaceae; genus Streptomyces; species Streptomyces sp. H39-C1. The sequence goes on along the minus strand of NZ_JAPVLS010000093.1, from coordinate 21,712 downwards.
AGTCGTGGGCGGCGCGGGCGAGTACGTCGTCGACCGTGACGCGGGTGGGTTGGCCGGGTGTGGTTCGGCGGCGGGCGATGGTGATCGACCAGTCGGCGGCGTTCGCCAGTTGTCGGCGGAGGTGCTCGGCGGCGGTGGTGGGCGTGCTTTTGGAGCGGCGGAAGAGGCTCATCGCTAGTCCACTTCGGTGGGGCGGATGGTTGCGGGTGTGGTGGTGCGCGGGTGCTTTTCGATGGCGCACGCCTCGTACTCCCGCGCGGTGACGGCGGCGCCGGGCGTTGCCGTCACCGCATCTCCTGTGCGAGTGCGTCCAGGCGATGGGGCAGCCCCCGCACCGGTGTATCAGCACCAGTCCGGGGCCTGAGAGCACCGCTCCACCTGACTACCTCAGGGAGTAGTGATCCTGTGATGGATCGTATCGGCACACCGGTAGGCATGATCACAGCGGCTCATGGGCCGCGAACCTTTCCGCGCCTCGCCGCCGGCCCGTCGGCCGGGAACCGCGGGCGCCCTCACACCTACCAAGGGCGTGACCGGCCACCTGCCTGGCGCCACTTCGCCGGCACAGGTCTGACCGGCGCTGCAACGATGGCGTGCTGCACTGCTGCACGCCAGATGTTCCCGGCGGGTGTCACCTGTGCTGCCCGCTCTTCTCACTTGGCCAGGGCTGCGTCTTCGGCGGGGTAGAGGAAGGGTTTAGTCGGCAGCATGTCCCTGGTCGCGCCAGTCCCGCAATTTCCCGATCGCCTCGGCGGTGGTGTGCCAGCAGGTGGCCAACACCTGGTTCACCAGTCCGGCTTGCTCTCGGTTGGCTGTCAGCCCTCTGGGCCTGGACGGCATGCCGTTCGGCCTGGCGCTGGCCGTGGTGCGTCTGGTCGGTATGCGTACTGGTAGAGCGTGACGTGGTGTGCCGCCTCGCGGCCCCGGTTGTACGGCTCGAGGAGGTGGTCGGGCATGGGGGTGGTGTGGGTGAGGCAGAATTCGATGACGCCCAGGGCGAATGCGTGCTTGTGTGAGCAGGGTGCCGACTCGTCGTCCCAGTCGTCCCAGTCGGCCCACGGCCACAGCCCGCCGATGCGGTAGCGGCCGTGCGGGTCGGGCCTAATGTGTGCGCTGGCGACGCCGTCCGCAGCGGTCGTCCAGCTGAACCGGAGGACCGGACCTTCCCAAGCGGCACGAAATAGGCTGATGTCTCGGTTGACGTCATCCACCAGCTGATCGACGATCGCGCGATCGAAGGCGATGGAATCGTAGGGGCTGGTCTCTCCGGAGACGGCACCCGGGTAGGGGCCGTGCTGCGTCCCCGCGATGGTGAACAAACCGACGGATTCGTGGGCGTCTGTCACGTCACTCCTCGGGCACTGATGGACGCTTCTGGTGACGTCATGCCCATTTGACCGCTGTTCGAGCACGCGAACAACGTTGAGTACGCATGAGTCTACTCCGTGACGCTCCCCTAGGGCGGGTCCTTGAAGGTCGGTGATTCCCGCTGAACGTCTGTGCAGGGCACAGGGCGACCGGTTTGTTGCCCCACATGTGTCGACATGAACGCCTGCGGAACGCGTCGTAGCCCCTGCCGCTCATGGCTTCTGCGTCGGCCCGTTTCCAGCAGATGACGCAATCGTCATGGGCGGGCGCGGCTGCGCTGCAGCCGGAGGTCCGTGACCGGCCGCCCTGGGCGGTCCCCGTGAGCACCGCTGCTTCCCTCGGGTCGGGAGCCGTCACGACCAGCAGGTCGATTTTCATCCGTGCATTCTTCACGGGCCTTTCATTACATTGACGACTGTTCCGCCCCTGGACCCCGTGACACCGTCAAGGCCTCAACCGCCGGGCGAGGGAGCGCGATGAACGAGGGGTACGCGGTTTTCTGCGACGCAGACCGTCAGTTCTACGACGCTCCCTACCGGCTGTCCGCCGACGGCCGGGGCCGAGGCGCGATGTACCCGCCGCTGGGACGCGAGTTGCCCGACGGCTGGCAGCAGCACCGCTCGGGGGACTGGCTGGCGTTCCGGCCCGTCGAGACGAATTTGCCCTTCCAGGGGTGGAAGATCCACGTATCGGCTTGTCTGGACAACGCCGAGTCCATTCTTTCCCGTGTCTGGGACTACTGCGTCCCCCGCTCCATCGCGTTCAAGTGCATGCCGAGCAGGTACCTCCTGCACACCCGGAACGCCAAGTACGGTGACCGGAGCGGCAGCGGGAAGTTCATCACGATTTACCCCACGGACGACGAGCAGTTCCGCACCGCCGCGGAGGATCTCAACACGCTGCTGGGCGCTGAGCCGGGTCCGTACATCCTCACCGACCTGCGCGTCGGGGCCGGCCCGGTGTACGTGCGCTACGGCAGCTTCACCGAACGTAACTGCTACGACGACCAGGGCCGGTCGTGTCCCGCCATTGAGGACGACCAGGGCCGCTTGGTTCCCGATCGTAGGGATCCCACCTTTCACGTACCGCAGTGGGTCACTCTCCCGAAGTTCCTGCGGCCCCATTTGGAGGCCCGCGCCGCGGCTACCGTGACCGACCTGCCCTACCGGTTCGAGCGTGCCCTGCACTTCTCCAACGGCGGCGGGGTGTACGTCGGGACGGACTTGCGCACCGACGCACGGGTCGTCCTTAAGGAGGCCCGCCCGCACGCCGGGCTGGCCGCCGACGAGGCGGACGCCGTCACCCGGTTGGAGCGCGAGCGCGACGCGCTGCTGCGGCTGACCGGGCTGGGGTGTACACCGGAGGTCCATGACTGGTTCACTGTCGGGGATCACCAATTCCTGGCCCTGGAGTTCATCGAGGGACGCCCGCTCAACAGTTTCTTCGCCCACCGACACCCGCTGATCGAGCCGGATCCCAGCCCGGAGAGCCTGGCCGAGTACACCGCGTGGGCTCGGCGGGTCTACGGGCTGGTGGAGCAGGCGGTGGCAGCCATCCACTCGCGTGGTGTGGTCTTCAACGACCTGCACCTGTTCAACATCATGATGTCCGAGGACGAGTCGTCCGTGGTGCTGCTCGACTTCGAAGCCGCCTCCGTCGACGACGTCAACAGTCGCCAGGTGGTGGCCAACCCCGGATTCGTGGCCCCTGCTGACCGGCGCGGTTTTACGGTCGACACCTACGCACTGGCCTGCTTACGCCTCGCACTGTTCCTGCCGCTCACCAGCCTGTTCGCGGTCGACCGCGCCAAAGCACGCCACTTGGCGGAGATCGCCGCCGAGCAGTTTCCCGTACCGCGCGCATTCCTCGACGAAGCGGTCGAGGAGATCGTGCGTGGCCACAGCGCCCCGCATCCGCGCAGCGGAGGGGCGGCGAGCGCTGAGGCCAGCTATCTCCCGGTCGCCCTGGGTGACTGGCCTGCGTCCCGAGACTCCATGGCGGCGGCCATCGCCGCCTCAGCGACCCCGGACCGCGAGGACCGGATCTTCCCCGGCGACATCGCGCAGTTCTCCGTTCCCGGTGGCGGCGCCTGCTTCGCCTACGGGGCGGCCGGTGTCCTGCACGCCCTCGCCGAGACAGGCGCCGCACCCTCACCCGTCGCCGAGGAATGGCTGCTGCGCACCACCAAGTCACCAGCCTCCGGCACGCCGCTGGGCTTCTACAACGGCCTGGCGGGCGTCGCCTGGGTCCTGGAACGCCTGGGACACCGCGAACGCGCCCTCGATCTCGCCGACCTGATCACTTCGCAGAACTGGGACGGCATCAGCCCCGATCTGCACGGCGGCCTGGCGGGTATCGGGCTGGCCCTGGACTCATTGGCCGCCAGCACGGGGGAGGGCGCTCTGCGCGACCACGCCCTGCGCTGCGCCCAGTTGGCAGCGGACACCACGCCCCAGGCCGCCGGCGGGCGCCCCACGGTACGCGCCGGGCTCCTACACGGCGCCACCGGCACAGCGCTGATGTACCTGCGCTTGTACGAGCGGTCCGGTGACGGCGGTCTACTCGACCTGGCCGCCGAGGCGCTCCGCCATGACCTGGCGCGCTGCGTGCGTGCGGTGGGCGGCACCCTCCAGGTCGATGAGGGACGGCGCACCATGCCATACCTCGGCGCGGGCAGCGTGGGCATCGGGATGGTCCTGGACGACTACCTCCCGCACCGCTACGACACGCGGTTCGACCAGGCGCGCGGCGAGATCGTGCAGGCCGCGCAGGCCAAGTTCTACGCCCAGCCCGGACTGTTCCGCGGAGCGGCCGGCATGGTCCTGCACCTGGCGCGCACCACCACCGGCGGACCCGGCACCCACAGTGCGGACCTCCGCCGCCAGATCGACTCCCTGGCCTGGGGCGCCGTCCCTTACCAAGGACATCTGGCCTTCGCCGGCGAGCAGATGATGCGCCTCTCCATGGACTTGAGCACCGGCACCGCCGGCTGTCTCCTCGCACTAGGCAGCGCCCTGCACGACACTCCCGTGCACCTGCCCTTCCTCCCGCCACCACGGCGGCCCCAGAGCCGGCCCTCCCTTCAGAGGACCGAAGCACAACCCCGTCCCCACCAAGCGAAAGGAACATCATCATGACACTCCTTGACCTGCAGACCCTGGAAACCCCGGCCGCCGAGGACATGGGCGAGCTCGCCACCGGCGGCAGCCGCGCGAGCCTGCTGCTCTGCGGCAACAGCAGCCTGAGCGTCACCACCTGCAACTGACCTCACAGGTCACCAGCCGCGATGTGACGCGGCAGCGGCGTCCCGGGCGGAGCATCGCCCGGGACGCCACACCGACGTAGCGACCCAGCGACGAAGGGGACCACCACGCCATGGCATCCCCACGGACCACCCCCGTACCAGCCTCGGCAACCACTGCGCCGGCGGGCACGGCCGGTCCCGGACCCGCCCTGACCGGGGCACTGCGCCACAGTGCCCGGCACGCGGTGACCGTGCTGGCCTGCAGTACCGCTTCGGCCGCCGCCGCGGTGGCGCTGCCCGCGGTCCTGGGCCGCACCCTCGACCTGATCCTGGCGCACGCAGCGGGCGCCGGCCGGTCGATCGCGCTGTGCCTGGCGCTGATCGCCGCCGAAGTGCTCCTCGACAGCGTCGTCGCCCTGTCCGGCGGTGTCATGACGGCCCGCAGCACCGCGTGGCTACGCCGCCGCGGTACCGACCGACTGCTCTCCCTCGCCCCGCACCAGGCCGCCGAACGGTTCCCCCCGGGAGACCTGGTGGCCCGCTTGACCGGCAACGCCGCCGAGGCGGGTGCCGCACCGGTGACCGCCGCCACTGGACTTGCCGCACTCCTCACGCCGATCGGCGGACTGCTCGCGCTGGCCCTCACCGACTGGCCGCTCGCTGTCGTCTACGCAGCCGGACTGCCGGTTTTTGCTCTGCTGCTGCGCGCCTTCACCCGGACCTCCTCCGACAGCGTCACCCGCTACCAGGCGGTACAGGCGGAGCTCGCCAACCGACTCGTCGAAACTCTGGCGGGTGCCCGCACAGTCGCCGCCGCCGGCACCGAGCGGCGCGAGCGCGCCCGCATCCTGGCGCCCCTGAGCGAACTGAACACACAAGGCAGACGCATGTGGCAGGTCTACGGACGCGCAGTCGCCTCCAGCAGCATCCTCGTCCCCCTGCTGATCACCGCGGTCCTCGCCCTCGGCGGACTGCGACTGGCAGCCGGACACCTCTCCGTCGGCCAACTACTGGCCGCCACCCGCTACGCCGCACTCGCCGCCGGCCTGGGCGGCGTCCTCGGGCAGCTGAACACCCTCATCCGCAGCCGCGCAGCGGCCGCCCGCACGCTCGCGATCCTCGAGGTGCCAGCGATGCGGGGCGGCCACCGGGCACTGCCCGCCGACGGACCCGGAACCCTGGAACTGCGCGCAGTCACCGTCCACCGGGCCGGTGTCCCGGTCCTGCGCTCAGTCGATCTGACAGTGCCCGGCGGCACGACCATGGCAGTCGTGGGCCGCTCGGGAGCCGGCAAGTCCACGCTGGCCGCGATCGCCGGACGGCTGGCCGATCCGGACAACGGCCAGGTCCTGCTGGACGGAGTGCCGCTGGAGGAGACCGATCCCGCCCAGCTGCGCCGCGAGATCGGGTACGCCTTCGAACGGCCGACGCTGTTCGGCGACACCATCGGCGCCGCCCTCGCGTTCGGCCCCTACACGCCCACCGGACGGCAGATCGAGGCGGCCGCCCGCGCCGCTGACGCCGACCAGTTCATCGGGCGGCTGCCGGGCCGGTACGCCTGCCGGATCCAGGACGCGCCGCTGTCGGGCGGCGAACTGCAACGCCTCGGCCTGGCAAGGGCGTTCGCGCACGCGGGCCGGCTGCTGATCCTCGACGATGCGACATCCAGCCTGGACAGTGTCACGGAGTTGCACGTCGGCCGGGCGCTGGCACACGAGGTGATGCCCGGCACCCGCCTGCTGATCGCCCACCGTGTCTCGTCCGCCGCGCGGGCAGACCAGGTCGCGTGGATCGAGAGCGGCCGGGTCCGCGCCGTCGGCACCCATCAGCAGCTGTGGCGGGAACCCGGCTACCGGGCCGTGTTTGCGGATCCTGAGCACGACGACGAGCCCGGCCCATGACCGGCTCGCGCACGTCCGTACGCTCGCGAGCCTGGTCCTTCCTGCGGGCTCGCGCCCGGGTCCTGCTGTTGTTGGCCGGCTGGTCGCTCCTGGAGTCGGCGCAGACCTTCCTTAGCGGCTACGGTGTCGCCAGAGCCCTGGACAACGGTTTCCTCGCCGGCCGTACCGATACCGGACTGTGGTGGCTCGCCGCCGCCGCAGGCGCCATCGTCGTCAGCGGTCTAGCCACCCGGCAGGTTTTCCGGGGCCTCGCCGACCTCGTCGAACCGCTCCGCGACGGCCTCGTACGCTCCGTCGTCACCCGGGCGGTGACCCGGTCGCTCGACGACAGCGGTCGCGCCGCGGACAGCGCCGCCGTCTCCCAGCTGACCAATCAGACGGAGATGGCCCGCGACAGTTTCGCCGGACTGGTCCTCGTCGCACGGTCGTTCGTCTTCACCGCCGTCGGCGCGCTGGTCGGGCTCGCCTCACTGGACACGCAACTGCTGCTGATCGTGCTCCCGCCCCTGGTCGCAGGGCTCGCGCTGTTCCTCGCGACGCTCGCACCCATGGCCGCCCGCCAAGAGGCGTTCCTGCGGGCCGACGAGGCGCTGTCCGCGCGATTCGGGACCATCGCCAGCGGGGTACGTGACGTGGTGGCCTGCGGCTCCCAGGGCGCCGTCGCCGGTGACACCCACCGCATGATCGACGCCGAGGCCGACGCGGCGCGCTCCCTGGCCCGCTGGGCCGCCGTACGAACCCTGGCTCTAGGCATCGCCGGACAGTTGCCGATCGGCCTGCTGCTGCTCTGCGCCCCTTGGCTGCTGGACCGCGGCCTGAGCACCGGCTCTCTGTTGGGCGCCCTCACCTACCTGACGCAGGCGCTCCTGCCCGCCCTCCACACACTGATGAACGCCCTCGGCGCGGCCGGCACCAGGCTCCTGGTCGTCCTGCGCCGGCTCACCGACGACACCCCACCGGGCCACGCCTCCATCGTCGGCCGATCGGTGGCACCTGCTGCTGGTGGGCAAGAGCGGCCCGTCGGGAAGGTCGAGGTCACCGGGCTGACCTTCGCCTACGGCCCCGAGGCGGCCCCGGTGCTGTGCGACCTCCATCTGACGATTGAAGCGGGCGAACACTGGGCGGTCGTGGGCCCTAGCGGCATCGGCAAGTCCACCCTGACCGCACTGATCGCCGGAGTCCTGACACCAGACCGCGGCCGGATCACGGTGGGCGGCTGCGAAGCCAGCCTGGCCACCGGGGAAGATCCATCGCTGCGGCGCGTCCTGATCCCACAGCAGGCCTACGTCTTCACCGGCACGCTGCGCGAGAACCTGCTCTACCTATGTGCCCGCGGCGCACCCGCCGAAGCCGTCCGGGCCTCCGTGCAAGCCGTCGGACTCGGCCCCCTGGCACGACGGATCGGCGGCCTTGACGCACCGCTCGACCCGGCGTCCCTGTCGCAAGGCGAGCGGCAACTGATCGCCCTGGGCCGTGCCCACCTGTCGCCCGCGCCGCTCGTCCTGCTCGACGAAGCCACCTGCCACCTGGACCCGGCCGCAGAAGCGCAGGTCGAAGGAGCCTTCGCCCAGCGGTTCGGCACGCTGATCGTGGTCGCCCACCGCATCAGCTCGGCCCGGCGAGCGGACCGGATCCTCCTACTCGACGGAATCCACGCCACCCAGGGCAGCCACCAAGAGCTGCTCGCGGCGTCGGCGCTCTACCAGGACCTCGTCGGACGCTGGCACGCCAGCCACCTGTGAGCACCATCGAGCCGACCGGTCACACCCAGCCGGCCTCCTGCGAGATCCGGATGGCGTCCACCCGGTTTCGGCCGCCGGTCTTACGGATGATGGCGCTCATGTAGTTCCCCACCGTTCCTTCCCGCAGGCGCAGGCTCTCGGCGATCTCCGGAACCGAGGCGCCGCCGGCGGCGAGGGCCAGGACCCGTAACTCCCGTGGCGACAGCGGTATCGCGGCTGCCTGCAGCACATCGAAGGCCAGCGACCTATCCACATATCTCTCACCCGCCGCCACTTGCCGTATGGCGCTCAGGAGGGTCGACGGGGGAGCGTCCTTGTCCACGAACCCCAGCGCCCTGGCCTCCGTCGCCCAACGCATCACCCCCGGCCGGAACTGGCGGGTCAGCACCACCAGCGCACAGTCCCGCTGGGCGGGCCGGGTCGGTAACCGGCTGGAACCAGGACAGTCCCCGTCGACCACACAGACCTGCGGACGCAACGCTTTGGCCCGCGCCGTCGCGTTCTTCCAGCAGGAGGTGACCGCCTGCATGTCGCGCTCATCGTCCAGCAGCGCGGCCAGCGCCGAGCGCATCAGCTGTGAGTCGTGCACCCAAAGAACCCGGATCACGTTCGCCTCATTTCGTCCCTGACTCCCGGCGCCGACCCTTCCAGCCTCCGGAACCGCTCGCCGCCTCGTACGACCCCTTGTACCCCGGCAGCCGATGACGATGGACCCCACTACCGGCCAAACGATGCACCAGCGCACACATGGGGCGCCCTGCTGGGGAACGTGTCAAGCGCGCCTGTGATCCATGTTCCGCGGCTCTGCAGAGCCAAATCGACTGGCTGGCCGACGGCGAGATGTCGTAAACGGACCACGCAGTGGGCGCTTTCGTCTGAAGATCGTCCTTATGACTTCGCATGTGGCCACCCAGGCGTCCCGTTTCGAGACCTGCACCAGTAGCCGTATCCGGCACCGCTTTTGGTGTTCGCCGGCCGCGCAGCCTGCGTACGTGCGTCCCTTGCTGTTGGTGATCACGGCCATCGCTACCGCGGTGTACGGGTGGAACATCGACCGTGGTCAGTTTCATCCGTTCTACGCCGACACCGTGCTCAGCATGAGCAGAAACGGGGAAGGCGTTCTTCTTCGGTTTCTTCGAGCCCGGCAACTCCATCACTTTGGACAAACTGCCCGGGTTCTTGTGGCCGCAGGCGGTCTCCGCGCGGCTGTTCGGTTTTCATCCCTGGGCGCTGGCGTTGTCCCAGGTGATCGAGGGCGCGCTGAGTGTGTTGGTGCTGTTCAGGCTGGTGCGCAGGCAGGCCGGAGCTCATGCGGCGTTGGTGGCCGCGGCGGCGTTCGCGAGCACTCCGGCGGCGACCGGACTGTTCCGCTCGACTGTCGAGGACGCACCGTTCACGCTGTTCCTGCTGCTTGCCGCCGATGCGGCGTTCCGGGCATCCAGCACGGCGCGTCAGCGCCCGCTCATCTGGAGCGCCGTCTGGGTGGGGCTCGCTTTCCAGGCGAAGATGCTGGAAGCGTGGGCCCTCGGGCCCGTCCTGGCCGCCCTCTTCTTGGTCGTGGCTCCCATGACGCTGCGCCGCAGAAACCGCTTCCCTCAGCTGGGGCTGTCCCCGGCCGACACCGGCAGCGTCAACTCCGTACCCAGCGGCCCTGTGGCAAAGCGGTCGGTAGGAGGCGGAGCCGGGACGGCCGCCGCCACGGGCGACGAGGGTGGCTGGACCAAGATGGTTCGCGCGCCCCTGGCCTCGCAGACCGGCTGGCTGTATCCGGCAGCGGCCCTGACGCTGGGCTGCGGCCTGGTGTGGCTGCGGCGCCGGCCGCGCAGCGACCCCGAGCGGGCCGCCCTGCTCCTCTGGGGTGGCTGGCTGACGACGTTCCTCGCCGTCTTCAGCGCGGGGACGGTCGCGGGGCACACGTACTACATGGGTGTCGTGGCGGCCCCGCTCGCGGCCTTGACGGGGATCGGCACGGCTCAGTGCTGGCGCGCCCACCTTGCGGGCGGCTCCCGCGCGTGGATGCTGCCCACGATGATCGGCGGCACCGCGGTGTGGAGTGCCGTGGTGGCTGGTGTCTGGCCGCGCTTCTGGCCGGGCCTGGGGTCCGCTGTCCTGGTGCTCTGCTCGGCAGGGCTGATACTGCTGGCCTGGAGCCGCCCGAGCGGTGCGGGACCGGGGCACCGAGGCGGGCATCGGGTGGCGCTGGCGGGGCTCCTGCTGGGCGGCGGGTAACGATGGCATGGCACCGCTCGTTGAGACGCCATGCTCGAATTGCCCTTCTCTGACGACGCCGAGGCCGACGCCGCTCCCAAACCTGACCGTGGCTCCTACGGCCAGTTGAATGCCTGTGTTGGGGGAGGGGGCACTGACGGGGGTGCACCGGCTAGGACGATTATTCTGGTACCACGCCGATGAGCAGTGTGGACGGCCACGTCATCCTCGGTAGGGGATTCGTCGGGTCATCTGTCCGCGGCAGAGTGATGGTTTCGATCGTCGCCGTCACCGCGTGCGCTGTCCTGGTGTTCACTGTGCCGTTGGCCATCGCGGTCGACCGGATCTACCGTGACGGGGCGGTGGCATGCCTGGAACGCGACGCCATCTGGGCGGCGGCGAGCTTGTCAGGCGGTACCGGTGGAGCCCCCGATCGTCTGGTCACGCTCCATCCTCCCTCGCACGGTGTTCACGTAGGGGTATACAGCCCGCTGGGTCGGCGCGTCCACGGCAGCGGTCCTGCCCTGTCCCCAGGGGCGGCCTCATCGCGTGACGGGTCACTGCATCGGGGGGTCGAAGGCGGAAATCTCGCGGTGTTCGCTCCGGTCGTCCAGGGTGGCACGGTGCGCGAGGTGGTGCGGGCATGGATGCCCTGGGATCCAGTAGCCGACAGCACCATGCTCGCTTGGCTGTTGCTGGCGGCTGTCGGTGCGGTAGTCGTCGCGTTGGCCGCGTTACTCGCCTGGCGCGTCGCGGGTCGGGTTGCCACCCCACTGGAGCGACTGACGGCCAGTGCCCAAGCTCTGGGATCAGGGGACTTCAGTATCCGTCCGGAGTGCACCGGCATACGCGAGGCGGATGCCGCATGGCAAGCACTGGCTACTACGGCGGGGCGGTTGGGAGCTCTCTTGGAGCGTGAGCGCCGGTTCAGCACGGCGGTCTCCCATCAGTTGCGTACGCCGTTGACGGCGCTCGTTTTGGGTTTGGACACAGCGCAGTCACTCGACGACCAGGGCCGGGGGCGGGCGCTGGTCACCGCGTTGCGCAGAGCCGAACATCTTGGTGACACGATCGAGGACCTGCTGCGGCTGGCGCGCGAGACCCACCACCAGGCCGACATCGTCGAGGTCGAAGGTCTGCTCAACGACATTGCCAGGCGCCACCGTGACGCAATTGGAGAGGCTGGACGCCGCCTGACCGTGCGGTGCGAAGCCGGACTGCCGCCGGTCAGCGCCTCGGCAGCGGCTGTGGCACAGATCATGGGCACGTTGATGGACAACGCTCTGGTCCACGGAAGGGGTGAAGTCAGACTGAGTGCGACGGACGTGGGCGCAGGCGTGGCTTTGGAGGTGGGGGACGACGGACCGGGTCCCGCCGGTGACGGTGACGCAGTCTTCGGCACGGTACGGCGCGACGGTCAGCGCCACGGAATCGGGATGCCGCTCGCCCGCTCTCTCGCCGAAGCCGAAGGCGGCAGACTGCTACTGCGCAGGCCCGGACCCCGGCCGGTGTTCAGCCTTCTTCTTCCGGCGTGCGAACCGTTACCGGCGACGGACGCGGGGAGTTGCGAGTCACTGCCTGGGCGATCGACGGTCAACTGACTGGTGACTTGTCTGTCTCGTACCGGTACCCCTTGCCCCGCACCGTCGTGATGCACTCTCCACCACGCTCGTCGGCGTCGGCAAGTTTGCGTCGCAGGGCCGAGACGTGCACATCCAGGGTCTTGGTGGGGCCGAACCAGTGTTCGTCCCAGACCTCAGCCATCAGATGTTCACGACTCACGACCGCTCCGGCCGACGCCGCCAGGGTAGCGAGCAGGTCGAATTCCTTCGGGCGCAGGTGGACCTCCCTGTCGCCGATATGCACCCTGCGGGTCTGGGTGTCGATACGGGTGCCGCCGATCCGCATGACCGGCGGTCCGGCCGCAGTAGCCCGGCGGCGTAGATGCGCGCGCAGCCGCGCGAGCAGTTCGGTCAGACGGAACGGCTTGGTGAGATAGTCGTCCGCGCCGGCGTCGAGAGCGACCACTACTTCGAACTCCAGGGTGCGTGCAGTGAGGACGACGATGACCGTTTCTACCGGGAGGAAGGCGCGCAGTCTGCGGCACACCTCCACCCCATTGACGTCCGGCAGTCCGAGGTCCAGCAGAACCAAGTCGGGCGGCCGACGCCTGGCCTGCTCGGCAGCCTGCCCTCCAGTAGCGGCATGAACTACCTGATACCCGTGGCCGACCAGGGCACGATCGAGCTCGGACGCGATCTCAGCGTCGTCTTCGACGATTAGCAACTCCGCGAGCGCCCTACGCACGATTTCGCCCTCCTCCACTCGTCCTGACCAGCGATGATACGCAGAGTACGCCTATCCGACGGACCTTTCGCCCGGAAAAGAAAGCACAGGCGGGAGCGTCGGAAAAATAGGTGTCCAGCTCAACGGTATTGATTTGGTGGCGTGTTGTCGAAAAGGATGCGACCCGGCTGTGAGGCCACGGGGCGGTTGCAGTGCGCCAGGAGCGCGACTCGGCGAAGGACAGCAGAGAGCTGGAGAGATCGGGCCAACTATCCACGCGCTCAATGCCGGACGCCCTTCCTGTCCGGGTCAGTAAACGTCTCAGATGCTGCTGGGACGCCCTGGATAGCTACGGACCAGCCCGTTAGTAGGGTGCCCTTCAGGGCCGGAACGAGCAAGGTTGGTCCCTCGACCGCGCGAGTTAAGGCGATAAACGTATCGCGGCGGGTAAGACGCTTTTAACCCTCTCCGGCGATTCCTCTGATGTCCGTTTGCATACGGTGGCCCAGGTCAACGCGAAGATCGATGAAAGGGACCACCTCAGCATGTTCGACCCCGAAGCGTCAGGAAGCGGCCCGCTCGACGGCTGCCTGGTGATCGAACTGTCCCACGCTCTGGCCGGCCCGCACGCTGCGATGATGCTCGGTGATCTCGGCGCACGGGTAATCAAGATCGAGACACCCGGTCACGGAGATGAGGCCCGCAGTTGGGGTCCGCCCTTCGTCGGTCCGGATCAGACACCAGAGTCGACGTACTTTCTTTCCTGCAACCGCAACAAGGAATCCGTCACCGCTGACCTCAAAACGGAGCAGGGCAGGGAACTGCTCACGCGGCTGCTGCGCCAGGCGGACGTACTCGTTGAGAACTTCCGTCCCGGCGTTCTGGAGCGCCTCGGGTTCCCGTTGCAGCAGGTGCGGGAGACATACCCCACGCTGGTCGTACTCTCCGTGAGTGGATTCGGCCATGACGGCCCGCACGCCGGCCGTGCGGGCTACGACCAGATCGCCCAAGGCGAAGCCGGTCTCATGAGCCTGACCGGCGAGCCCGGAGCCCCCGCCAAGGTGGGCACCCCAGTCGCTGACCTGCTAGCCGGAATCTTCGGCGTGACCGCGGTGCTCGCCGCCCTCCTGGAACGCCACACCACCCAACGCGGCCAGGTAGTGCGCACCTCACTGCTCTCCGCAGTGGTGGGCCTCCACAGCTTCCAAGGAACAAGCTGGACCATCGCGGGAAAGGAACCATCAGCCACCGGCAATCAGCACCCCGCGATTGCTCCGTACGGCCTGTTCCACTGCGCGGACGGGGACCTTCAACTCGCAGCGGGAAGCGACCGGTTGTGGCGCAATATGGCAGCCGTCACGGGCCTGGACCCAGCTGATCCCCGCTACACCACCAACGCCGACCGGGTACGGCACCGTACCGACTTGGCCACAGCCCTTAATGCCGTGTTTGCGCACGACACTGTCGACGCCTGGATCGAGCGTCTCGACGCAGTTGGCGTGCCTGTCGGCCGCGTGCGCACCCTGGCCGAGGTCTATGCCTGGGAGCAGACCCGCCAGCAGGGGCTACTGATCGATGTCGACCATTCCACTCTCGGCACGATCACCTTGCCTGGACCCCCGTGGCGCTTCGAGACAGGCGGCCGCAGTCGCCACACTGCGCCGCCGACCCTAGGGCAGCACACGACCTCCGTGTCTGCCTGGCTCGATCGGAGTGATCCACCGGCTCCGCCCCGAGCACCAGGCTAGCCAAGACCCTCAGCCGAAAGACGCACCACGCACCAGCACAGGACAGCGACGACACCGCAACAGAATGGACGACACCATGCCGGGCAGCGCACCGCCGACGGCCGCCGCGTCCCGCAGCGTATGGACGACCTTGCTGCGAATCGACCCATACATTGCGGCCCTGATCGCCACCGTCGGGTGCGCCGCACTGTTCCCGGCGACCGGCGCCGCCGTTGCACCTGCCGGCGCCGCCGCCAACGCCGCGATCACCGCGCTCTTCTTCCTCTACGGCGCACGGCTTTCCTCGCAGGAAGCAGCAGCCGGCGTGCGCCACTGGCGACTCCACCTCACCATCATCGCCAGTACCTTCATCGTGTTCCCGCTCCTCGGCGTCGGCGCCCGCTTCCTGGTGCCCTACGTGATCGCACCACAGCTGTATCCGGGTCTGCTCTACGTGTGCCTCCTGCCATCCACCGTCCAGTCCTCCATTGCCTTCACCTCCATCGCCCGCGGTAACGTCGCCGCCGCCATCTGCGCGGGCACCTACTCCAGCCTCCTCGGCATGATCGCCACCCCCCTGCTCGCCACCACTTTGCTGGGCTCAGCCGCAACCTTCGCCCCCGACCGGCTCATCGCTGTCGCCACCCAACTGCTGCTCCCGTTCCTCGCCGGGCACCTTCTGCGCCCATGGATCGGCACCTTCATCAATCGCCAGCACACGGCACTGCGCCTGGTCGACCGCGGCTCCGTGCTCCTGGTCGTCTACACGGCTTTCAGCCAGGGCACCGCGCAGGGCGTTTGGCACCAGACGGCACCGCTGCGACTGCTTACGCTGTTGGCGGTGGAAGTGGTCTTGCTTGCCCTGGTTCTGACCGTCACCGGGATCGGGGCTACGGCGTTGGGGTTCGGGCGTGCGGATCGGATCGCAATCGTCTTCGCCGGGTCGAAGAAGAGTCTGGTCAACGGCCTTCCCATGGCTTCCATTCTCTTTGGCGCGCAGGCTGCCGTGGCCGTCCTTCCGCTCATGATGTTCCATCAGATGCAGCTGATGGTGTGCGCGGTCATTGCTAGACGCTGGTCACGGCACCCGATCGAGGCCTCGCAGCAGGAACGGAACGCTCCGTCCGTCTCAGCGAAATAGACGGATCACCTCTACTCGGAGTTGAGAGCGAAGTCCCGTGAGCCCCCTGAAGTTCTCGGACAGGCCCCTGGGGTCAGCGGAAGATTCCGGTGTGGCCGAGGGAGTAGCGGCCGGGTTGTGGGTATACGCACAGTCCGTGGGGGCCGTGGCCGACGGGGATGCGGGCGATGAGGTGTCCGTCGGAGGTGTCGATTGCGTAGACCTCGGAGTTGTAGCGGCCGGAGAGCCAGAGGACTTTTCCGTCCGCGGACACTCCGCCCATGTCGGGGCTGCCGCCGTGCGGGATGCGCCACAGGGCGGCCAATCGGCCGGTGGCGAAGTCCAGAACAGACACGGAGCCTTCGCCCCGGTTCGACACGTACAGGCGGCGCGAATCGCGGCTGACGTACAGGCCGTGGGCACCCTTCCCGGTGCGCAGCAGGGTGGGCGGCCCGAAGGCGTCGCCGTTGAGGACCCACAGGCCGTTCGCCATCATGTCGGCGATGTACCAGGTGCGGCCGTCGGGGGAGATCTTGACGTCCTGGGGCATGGCACCGTGCAGCGGGAGTTTCTGCCGGGCGAGCACCTTCATGCTGGTCGTGTCGACCTTGAGCAGATCGCCGGAGAACTCGCAGGAGACGATGAAGTACCGCCC
This sequence comes from Streptomyces sp. H39-C1, assembly GCF_027158125.1. Taxonomy (NCBI): domain Bacteria; kingdom Bacillati; phylum Actinomycetota; class Actinomycetes; order Kitasatosporales; family Streptomycetaceae; genus Streptomyces; species Streptomyces sp. H39-C1. Next base: position 5,461 of record NZ_JAPVLS010000093.1, on the reverse strand, counting down.
GTCGGGCGAGAAGTCGGCATGATTGACGCCCCCGCATCCGGCGTCCACGGTCTTGACGAGGGCCATGGTGTGGGCGTCGCGGAAGACGAGTTGTCGGTCTGCGGATGCCATCACGACCGCGTACCGGCCGTTGGGTGTGAAGTACAGGTTGTAGGGGTCGTGGACGGCGACCGCGCGTCCTGTGGTCCCGGTGGCGGGGTCGATGGGCGTCAGACTGTTCCCGAGGTCGTTGTTGACCCAGAGGGTTTTCAAGTCCCAGGACGGGACGACATGCTGGGGTTGATGGCCGGTCCTGAGGGTCGCGGTGACCCGGTAGGTCGCGGGGTCGATGACCGTGACGGTGTCCGAGAGGGTGTTGGGGACGTAGATCCGCGCGGGGAAGGCTTTGACCGCCTCCGACAGCGCGTTCGGTCGGTCAGCCGAGTACAGGTCGTGGGGGTCCAATGGCGGTGGCATACCAGGAAGCAGACCGGTCGTACCTCCCGTGGTCGTCCCCGTGCCCTGGGTGCGGGGGGCACCACTCGCGTCGCTGGGACGCGGCACGCCGGGCACGGGCGGGTGGCCGGCGGGGGTGCTGGAGCAGCCGGCGGCCGCGAGCGTCGCACCGAGGACCAGTAGCAGGAGCGTGCGGGTAACGGCGGGGGCGCGGCGGCGGGTCTGTCGTGGCATCAACTCAGCATCTCCGTCGCGGTGACCGCGCGCAGACCACGCGCGTGCAGCCCAGTGAGGATGCCGGGGAGCGCGCCCAGGGTTCCCGGGTGACCGAGGTGCAGGCTGACGATCGAACCGGCGCGTACGGCTGTCAGTACCGTGTGCTGGACGGCGGCGGCCCCTGGGTCTGTGTAGTCCAGGGAGTCCACGTCATAGGACAGACAATGCTGATATCCGGCCTTGCGGGCCTGCTGGAGCACCAGGGGTGTGGCCTGGGCGGCTCGAGAGGGACGGAACCAACTGCCGATCGAACCGGTGAGCTGGTGCAGGCGCTGCGCGCACATGGTGATCTCGTCGTACGCGGCCTTAGCGCCCATCGCGGAGATGTCCAGGTGATGCTGGGTGTGGTTGCCCAGGTCATGTCCCTTGTCCAGGATGCGGCGGGCCATCGCCGGATGCGTGTCGAGCCAGGTGCCGACCGCCAACACCGTCAAGTGGGCTCCCGCGCGCTCCACCAGGGACAGCACGGCGTCGGCCAGCCCCGGATCGCCCTGGCCATGGAAGGTCAGGGCCACCATGGGACGAGCGCGGGGGCCGCTCAGGATCTGCTCGGGAAGGGACGCTGCCGGAGTTTCGGAGGGAGTAGGTACCGGTCTGCTCGATGCCGGGAGGGTCGGGCTTACCGGAGACGGGCGTGGCGCCGAGCCGCCATCACCACAGGCGTTGAGTACCAGTCCGGCCGTGGCGGCGGCCGCCGCCCGGGAGAGATTCCGCAGCACACTGCGGCGTTCGACACTCATTCATGCCACCTTCGACGTCAGGCGTGCAGGACCGGGCTGGAGGCCAGAGATAGGCCAGGCGCTTACGGAGCGCGTGCGCACGTGACCATGTGCCAGGCCGAGGGTCGGCCCCGCGCCGGACAGCTGTCAGCGTGCCCAACCCTACCGAGGACCATTCGGTTGACACCCGAGCCGACACGCGCCGCGTATTTTCGGCCAGATGGCCGAACGCATCCACGCGGCAGCTGGTCATAGGACGGAAACGGCAAGCACGCTCCAGCGGTCGGCACCGTCACGGGGCCCTGCATGGTCACTGGGGCTTGGCCAGGTGAGTGCTGAGCCAGCCGAAGGAGGGCGGCAGGAGCCGGATCCAGGTTGTGAAATTGTGGCCTCCGGTTTCCACAGTCGCTTGAGTGACGATCATGGGACGGCGTGCCGAGGCTGCGAAGCGCTGGGAGTCGGCGTAGGTATGGCCGTCCTGCTTGCTGTCGGCGAGCAGCAGGGCGACAGCGGGCGCAGGAAGGTGGGCGAGCCGCCAGTTGAGGTCGGCCCGGTCACGGCGTGCCTTGCTGCCACCGAAGAGGTCGCCGGTGGTGATGTCCTCCGCGGCCTTGAAGTATCCGGACAAGGAAACCGCGGCGGAAAACACCTTGGGGTGCTCCATAGCGAGCTTCGCCGCACAGTAACCGCCCGTGGAGTCGCCCATGAGGGCCAGACTGCCCGGACCGCTCAGTACCCGGTAGGAGGCTCGAATGCTCTGGGGAATCTCAGTGGTGAAGTACGTCTGCGACTGCGGGCCACCGGGGATGTCCTCGCACTCACTGTCCCGGGGCATCGACGGGGATGGCCGCATCAAAACCTGGATGAGAGGCTCCATGGCCTTGTCTTTGAGCATTTGCAGCTCGGTGGAGGGATACCGCAGTTTCGTGACGAGATTCCTCGCGTCACCGGGGAAACCTGTCAGGGCGAGCAGGGCCGGGAACCGCTTGCTCTTGAACGCGCGCTGGAAGTACTGGGGCGGCAGATAGATGTAGCCGTCGGTGGACAGTCTCGTGCCCGTGCCGGAGATGCGCACCCGGTCGAGCCTGCCCACCTGCGCCGGGTTGCTGTGGAGAGCGCCGTGGCCGGGAATGTTGTCGCTGCCGAGCACCTGGACATGGCCACGGTGCGCGCCAGGGTCGACGGCGCCCTGGATGACGCCGGTGTCCTGGTTGCGACCCAGGAGGTCGGACCAACTGCTGTAGAAGGCGAAATAGTCGTTGGCCAGCAGCCCGAGCGTGGAGAGGAGGAATGCCTGGGTGAGCAAGAGGGCGCTGAGACGGAGGAACATAGCCGGCCAGCTTCGTACCGCGAGCCAGGGCCAGATCCACAGCGTACCAACGACCGTCAGCACTGTGATCACTGCCGACAGGACCAGCAGTTTGTGACTGGTCAATCCCATGGTGTCGCCGCCGTCCGGTCAGGAGATTTCCCCATTGTCTACTTTGTCCCCTTGGTGGGACAGTCGCCCGGCGCCTGCCGTTGACATTCCATCCCATGTGACAAAACGCCGCTGGTGCACGGCCTTGGCCGGGTCTGCGACCCCGACGTCCGCAGCGTCTCCCTAACCTCCCGCCCGGCTGGAGCCCCAGGCGCCTCATTGAGTGACGGATGGCCGGGGAAAGTGCTAAAACCTGGCTCAATCCGTGAAATACCCCTGTTCCCTCTGCGGGAGGGTTGTTCGCCGCGGATCGAGGAGCCGGAGCTGCGGGTGGCGGGGGCGGGGCGAGGCCGGCGTAGGCGGCGAGGTGGCCGGCGGTCGGGAAGGTGCTGCCGTTGCCGACCTCGATCAGGATGCGGGCTCCGGTCCTGACGCCGACTCCTGGCATCGAGATCAGGACCATCGAAAGGGGGTGGGTCTTGAGGAGTTCCTTGATCCGCCCGGCCAGCAGTTTCCGCTGGTCAAGGACGGCGGCCAGGGATCCGGCCAGGTTCGGGACGAGCAGCGCGGCCGCCTCGGTGCCGGGCACCATCACCGTCTGCTCGTCCAGTGCGGTGAAGATCTCCTCGACCAGGCGCTCGGCCATTCTCGGGGCCTTCGACCGTAACAGGGTGACCAGTCGGCGCCTGCCGGCCTTGCGGATCTGGGCCGGTGGCCCGAACCGTTCCAGCAGCGTGAGGACTGTCGGGCGCTGCAACCGCGGCCCCAGAACTCGCTCCAGCGAGGGATGGATCTGGTCAGCAGGCCGTGCAGCTGGTTCGCGACCCGGGTCGCTTCGCCGGCCAGGTCGTCGTCGAACCCGACGATCATTCCCAGCTCGGCGATCGTTGCGTCCTCGCCGTCGATCGCCCGCAGAGTGTGGGTGAGGGCGTGGGATGGGTCCGCGATGATGAACGTGTCCTTCGTCGGTCTTGGCCTAGCCCGGGTAGAGGTCGGCGATCCGCCGCATCGTCAGCCCCGGCAGATAGGCGACCGGGCAGCCCATGTCCCGCGCGGCCGCCAGCGGCAGGGCCCCGATCGAGGCCGGCTCATCGACCACGACGAGCACGGTCCCGTGCTTGGCCTGGAGTTTCGCGAACAGCTCGCGGAGCTTGGGTTCGGTGTTGGGCAGGTGCTTGTCGAAGGCTTTCTTCCCACCTGGTGTCGCGGCGGTGGCGTGGTGTTGCCCTTGCCGACGTCCAGGCCGAGGAAGACGTCGATGTCGCTGGTGTCGATCACGTGCAGGCCCCTCCATCACGCTTTCGTCCGGCCTTGCCAGGGCACCGAGCTGCCACACCCACGTTATGAGAGCTCTTCCGGCTCGGGTGCAGCCGGTACTCAAGCCCCTCATCAGCGGTCCGTCGATGCCTCCGGGTCCGACGACACTGAGCGTTTTCAGATTGGCCACCGATGGGGTGACGGCCAGATTGGCCGCAACGCACGAGGCACCCGTGCCGTTGAGGGAGGTGTTCGACGTCTCAACTCATCAGCGCAGGTGCCTCGTTGGTTCCCTATCCTGCCCCACTCGACCTGCCTCATGCGCTGGTCGAGTGGGTCACCATGCTCATCGTCACCCGCGAGGGTGACCGCCGCTGCAAGCTTCCGCCGCACCGACGCGCGCTCGTCGCTCTGGTGTACCTGCGCAAGCACGACACCCTGGCCCAGATAGCGGCCGGCTTTGGCATCTCGGTCGGCACCGCCCACGCCTACACCACCGCGGTGATCGACCTGCTGGCCGCCCGGGCACCCGGCCTGCTGAAAGTTCTGCGCGACCACGAGCCCGAGTACGTCCTGCTCGACGGGACGCTCGCCGAGTGCGACCGGGTGGGCGACGGCCGGACCGACTACTCGCACAAGCACCGTCGCCACGGTGTGAACGTGCAGGTCGTGACCGACACGGCCGGGCAGGTGCTGTGGATCTCTCCGGCCCTGCCGGGCCGGTGCCACGACCTGACCGCAGCCCGCACTCACCGGATCATCCGGATCTGCGAACGCCAGGGCGTCCCCATCCTGGCCGACCGCGCCTATACGGGCGCCGGACCTTGGGTCACCACCGGGCGAAGACGCCCGCCCGGCGGCCAGCTGACCCCAACAGAACGGACGGTCAACCGGGCACTGGCCACGTCCCGGGCTCCCGTCGAACGCGGGATGGCACTACTCAAATCCTGGCGGATCTTCCGAAGATCGCGATGCAGCCCAAATCGAATGACGTCAATCGCCAAGGCAGTCCTCACCCTGGAGAGACAACGCTGAAAATGCTCACTGACACTGACGCTCCCGACTGGGTGCCCCTTTGTCCCAGGTCGGACCGTGGTCGGGGTGCCGCTCTGACGTCAGGCGGGTCAGCCGGCCGGGGTGGTGCCTGCGGCGCTCCCGGCGGTGCGGGTGTTCTCTGGGGGCAACGGCGGGGTCGCTGGGCGAGCAGGTGGACAACCGCAGACTGTAAGAAGTTGTTGTCGTTCCGAATCTGAGGGCGATGTTTTCGCTGGTCAGGCATAGGGTCGGCGATTCGGTGGGAGTGGTGGCATGTCGTGTCGTCACTCCCCGGGAGGTCACGGATGCCGTCGGTGGT
>NZ_JAPVLS010000092.1:0-36148 GCF_027158125.1 Streptomyces sp. H39-C1 | reverse complement strand
AGCCCGCATCAGCCACTACAAACGACGCGGCCACACACCACCAGAAACTGCCCACACATCAGAACAAAGACCGTTGCAGTACTAGAACAGGGCCGGTCGCGAGCTCGGCGACGACGGCGGCGTGGTCGGAGGGCCACACCCCGTCGACGGGTGCGTCGGCCGCGCGGCGGGCGCTGCGGATCCAGCCGCGGCCGTCGGGGCCCGGCAGTCCGACGAAGAGGTAGTCGATACGGCTCGGGCGATCCCCGAAGTTGACCGAATCCCGGTGGGCGATGTCCCAGGTGCCGTGCGGCTGCGAGGGGTCGGCGAAGCGCCAGGCGTCCAGCAGCACCAGCCCGGGTTCGGCAGGTGCGGTCTTGTAGCCGCCGATCAGCCGTACCTCGTCGAAGTCGGGCTCCGCGTTGAAGTCGCCGGACACGACGGGTGGGAAGCTCCCGCTCGCCCGCACCGTCCCCCACCCCGTCCGCTCGTTCACGAACGCCGCCAGCTCCCGCACCTGCGCGCAGCGCACGCCGGACTCCGCCGGGCCGGAGTTGAGATGGGTGGTGAAGAACGGCAGCGGGCCGCCGGGGGCGTCGATCAGAGCGTGCAGGACGGTCTTGCCGTCGTCGGGGAAGCCTGCCGCCGGCAGCCGGCGCTCCGCCGTCTCCAGGATCGGGTACCGGCTCAGGACGGCGACACCCACGTCGACCGAGGTGTCACCGCCGTTGCGCCGGTGCCACCGGTCCTGGACCGGTGAGCGGGACCAGACCCATTCCATGCCGAGTTCCTTGGCGAGCCACCCGGCGAAGTTCTCGCTCGCGCTCCCCCACACCTCCTGCAGCCCCAGGACATCGGGCCGTTCCTCCCGCAGCACGTGCGCGATCGCGTCCCTGCGCGCTTCCCAGGGCCCGAACCGCCACCATAGATTCCAGGTCATCAGGCGGATGGTTCCGCCGTCCCGGGCGCTCGCAGTATCCACTGGCCGCTTCCTCTCCCGACGCCTACGGTGGCGGCATGCCCACCCAAGTGATCATTCTCAACGGCGGATCGAGCGCGGGGAAGAGCGGAATCGCCCGCTGTCTGCAAACCGTCCTTCCGGAGCCGTGGCTGAGCTTCGGTGTCGACACCCTCGTCGATGCGCTGCCCGCCGCGATGCGGGCCTCGGACTCCGGTATCTCCTTCGGCCCGGACGGCGACGTGACCACCGGGGCCGCGTTCCGGCTGCTCGACGTGGCCTGGGCCGAGGGCATCGCGGCCATGGCGCGCGCCGGTGCCCGGATCGTCGTCGACGAGGTGTTCCTCGGCGGCGCCGGCTCGCAGGCCAGATGGCGCACGGCACTGACGGGTCTCCACGTGCTGTGGGTCGGGGTGCGGTGCGAGGCCGGGGTCGCCGAGGAGCGGGAGGCCGCCCGCGGTGACCGGGTCGCGGGCATGGCCCGGTCCCAGGCCCTGCTCGTGCACGAAGGGGTGGAGTACGACCTCGAGGTGGACACCACCGCCACGGAGTCCCTCGTGTGCGCCCGCGCCATCGCCGCGCGGACCGGCTGACGACGAGGGACGATCCACCGGCCTCGCTCTTCCGGGCGTCTGACAGGATATTGGACCCACCGCCGTCTCGGGACAAGGCCACTTATGCAGCCGTCGCACGCGTCGTCGCCCCGGTCCGCCGGGCCGGTCACCGGGCCGGGGGCCGGCGCCGTCCTGGAGAGCAACCGGCTGCGGGCGGACCCGGCGCCCTGGTGGATGCCGCCGTCGACAGCGGTGCTCGCGGGTGTGATCGCCTATGTGCTGGCGGACGACCGGCTGCTGCGGCTGGTGGTGCCGTTCGCCCTGGCGGCGCTCGTCTGGGGTGCCGCGGCCGGGTGGCGGCGGCTGCGGCCGCTGACGTTCTGGCGGCTGAGCGCGAGCGGGCTGCAGCAACTGCGGGGCGGCCGGGTGCGGGTGACGCATCCGTTCTCCCGCGAGCAGCCGCTGACGCTCCTGGTGCCGGATCTCGAGGTCCTGGCGCCGGCCGAATACGGGGCGACGAAGGTCGGCAGGCTCTGCTCGATGGGCGTGGAGGACATGGCGCTGGCGATGTTCCCGTTCCATCTGACGGCCCGGCGGCTCGGCGCCCCGGTCCGGATCGTGGACCGGCAGGGCGCCGCCTCAGGCGCGGCGGTGCACTGGGAGACGGTCTTCGCCCGCCGGGAGGCGGCGCTGCTGTCCGCCGCGGCGGAGGGACCGCTGCCGGCGGCCCAGGAGAGCGCGGTCGAGCTGTCGCGGGCCGAACCGGGGCTGCGGGCCCGGCAGTACGGACGCCGGCTGGCGGCGCTGGCCTGCGGTGCGACCGCGCTGCTGGTCGCGGCGGTCGGCGACGGCCCGACGGCGGTCCCCGGACGCGTCGCGCTGATCAACGCCCTCGGGGTCACGGTCGTGGTGCTGGCCGCGGGTTACCTCGTCCGGCTGGCCGGGAACCGGCCCGCGCGCTGGACCGTCACCCCGGAGCGGATCACCGCCTTCGATCCGGTCTTCGGCAGCACCGACCTGGCCGCGGAGCGCATCGCCGGGCTGGTCGCGCAGCCGCTGTCCGCCCCCGGCACGGGAGGCGGCGGGGCCGAGCCGGCGGCGCTGCTGCAGATCTACGGCCATGACCTGGCGCTGCTGGGCACCGCGCACACCGGCCGGATCCCGGCGGAGGAGCTGTTCGCGGTGCTGCGGTCGCGCGGCTACCGGGTGATCGAGGACGGGCCGCGCAGCCGCGCCTACGACCTGCGGCCGGGCTTCCTCCCCCATCAGATCGCCCCGGACGCCGTACTGGCCGTCACCGCGGAGTATCTGCGCTGGGAGGGCGCCGGCGCGGAGATCCGCGTCCAGCGCGCGGACATCGGCGCGATGGAGATCAACACCCGCCACGGTCACCCCTGGCTGCGGCTGCGCGGCAAGGACGGGACCGAGCAGCTGGACGCGCCGCTCAGCGCGCTCCGCATCTCCCGCACCGAACTGCGGGACCGGGCGCGGGCGTTCGGCTATCCGCTCACCGATCCGGAGCACGATGCCTATCAGACGGCGGCCTACGCGAGCCTGGCGGCGGGCGTCGTCCAGGACCGGCCGGCCGTGACCGCCGGAACGACCGCCGAGCCCGTCGTGCTGGACATGCCCTGGACCACCCGCAAGTGGTACTACATCGCGGGCGCCGTGCTCATGGTCGTCGTGGTGGGGGTGGTCGGCTTCAAGATGCGCTATCTCAGCGGTGACATGAGCTGGCTCCTCTGGGGCCTGCCTGCGGCCGCGGCCGCAGGAGCGCTGCTCGGCGGCCTGTACGACCTGCGCCGCCCCGGGCTGGCCCTCGGCCCGGACGGCATCCGCCTCGCCTCGCGCGGCGGCTCGGGCCGTACCCGGTGGGAGTACCCCCGCACCGCGATCGGCGGCATCGGCGTCGACACCCACGAGGAGGGCCAGGAGGCGCTCTTCGTCTGGTCGCCGACCGGCCAGGTCATCCGCAAGGAGAGCTTCGACCTGCCGGACACCGACCAGTTGCGCCAAGCCTGTGAGAGCGCCGGCCTGCCGTTCGGCCGCCCGGACCCGGGCCGCTGGGGCCCGCCGCCGGAGATCTGACGCGGCCCGCCCGCCGGTCAGGACGGGCGGGTGCCGGCCGCCCGGCGGTCGTGGTCACAGCGCGCGGTCGCGGCCCTCCCAGTACGGGTCGCGCAGCCGCCGCTTGTAGAGCTTGCCGTTGGGGTCGCGGGGCATCTCGGTGATGAAGTCGACGGTCCTGGGCCGCTTGTAGCCGGCGAGCCGCTTCTCGCAGTGGGCCAGGATGTGGTCGGCCAGCTCGGGCCCCGCCTTGTGGCCGGCGGCGGGTTCGATGACGGCCTTGACCTCCTCGCCCCAGCTCTCGTGCGGGATCCCGAAGGCCGCGGCGTCGGCGACGGCGGGGTGGGTGAGCAGCGCGGCCTCGATCTCGGCGGGGTAGATGTTGACGCCACCGGAGATGATCATGTCGATCTTGCGGTCGCGCAGATACAGATAGCCGTCCTCGTCGAGATAGCCGAGGTCGCCGACGGTGAAGAAGTCGCCGATGCGGTTCTTCTTCGTCTTGCCCTCGTCCTTGTGGTAACTGAAGCCGCCGGTCTTCATGTTGATGTAGACGGTGCCGACCTCACCCGCCGGCAGCGGGTTGCCGTCGTCGTCATAGATGGCGATCTCGCTGATCGGCCAGGCCTTGCCGACCGTGCCGGGCCGCTTGAGCCAGTCGGCGGCGGGCGCGAAGGTGCCGCCGCCCTCGCTGGCGGCGTAGTACTCCTCGACACAGGGCCCCCACCAGTCGAGCATGGCGCGCTTGACGTGCTCGGGGCAGGGCGCGGCGCCGTGGATGGCGTGCCGCATGGAGGAGACGTCGTAGCGCTCCTTGACCTGCTCCGGGAGGGCCAGCAGGCGGTGGAACTGGGTGGGCACCATATGCGTGTGGGTGCAGCGGTAGCGGTCGATGACGCGGAGCATCTCCTCCGGCGACCACTTGTCCATGAGGACGACGGGGTGCCCGATGTGCAGTGCCGCGCCCGCGAACTGGAGCACCGCGGTGTGGTAGAGCGGCGAGCAGACGAGATGGACGTTGTCGTCGAACGGCTTGATGCCGAAGATGCCGAGGAACCCGCCGAGGTAGGTCTCCTCGGGCAGCTTCCCGGACAGCGGGCGGCGGATGCCGCGGGGGCGCCCGGTGGTGCCCGAGGTGTAGTTCATGACCCAGCCGCTGGTGCGGTCCGCGGGCGCGCCGACCGGCTGTCCGTCGGTCAGTTCGGCGTACGGCCGGAAGCCCGGCACCTCGCCGACCGAGAACCGCCGGTCCACCGGGAACTCCGCCTCGTCGGCGGCGGCCTGCGCGTCGGCCGCGAACCGCTCGTGGGCGATGAGGACCTTGGCGCCGGAGTCGGACAGGATCCAGGCGATCTCGGGTGCCACGAAGTGGTGGTTGACCGGCACCAGGTAGAAGCCGGCCTGGAACGCGGCGAGATAGGCGGTGAAGAACTCGACGCTGTTGGGCAGCACGACCGCGAAGGCGTCACCGGGTTCGAGCCCGGCCTCGCGCAGTCCGTGGACGAGCTGGTTGCAGGCGGCGCTGAGCCGGCCGGCGTTCCATTCGTCGCCGTCCGGGGCGACCAGCACCAGCTGGTCGGGGTCCTGGGCGGCCTGTGCCCAGAAGCCGTTGGGTGCGGTGGACGTCATGGTGCCTCCTCAGGCTCGGCCGGCGATGCGGTTGATACGGTCGACGGCCCGTTCGAAACCGCGGGTGAGATCGTCGAAGACCGCCTGGACGCTGCGTTCGGAGTTCATCTGGCCGACGATCTGGCCCACCGGGGTCCCGAGCAGCGGCTCGGTCTCGTACTTCTGGATCCGGGAGACCGCGTCGGCGACCAGCAGGCCCTGCAGCGGCATCGGCAGGGTGCCGGGACCGGCCGGGTCCTCCCAGGCGTCGGTCCATTCGGTGCGCAGCTGACGGGCCGGCTTGCCGGTGAGGGCCCGGGACCGGACGGTGTCGCCGGAGCCCGCCGCGAGCAGCTTGTCGATGAGCACCTGCGAGGGGAGTTCCGCCTGGGTGGTGGTGAGCCACACCGAGCCGAGCCAGACGCCCTGGGCGCCCAGGGCCAGTCCGGCGGCGACCTGTTCACCGGTGCCGATGCCGCCCGCGGCCAGCACGGGGATGCCCTCGACGGCGCTGACGACCTCGGGGACCAGCACCATGCTGGCGATCTCGCCGGTGTGGCCGCCGGCCTCGTAGCCCTGCGCGACGACGATGTCGATGCCGGCGTCCTTGTGGTGCCCGGCGTGGCGGGCGCTGCCGGCGAGGGCGGCGACGAGGACGTCGTGCTCATGGGCGCGGGCGATGACGTCGGCGGGCGGCGAGCCCAGCGCGTTGGCGAGCAGTTTGATCGGGTAGTCGAAGGCCACGTCGAGCTGGTTGCGGGCGACCTGTTCCATCCAGCCGGTGATCCGCCAGCCCGACACGTCGTCCGGTCCCAGCTCCGGTACGCCGTGCTTGGCGAGCACCTGGCGGACGTACTCGCGGTGCCCTTCGGGGATCATGGCCTCGATGTCGGCCTCGCTGACGCCTTCGACCTTCTTGGCGGGCATCACGACGTCGAGGCCGTAGGGCCGGCCGCCGGTGTTCTCCTCCATCCAGTCCAGGCTGCGGGCGAGTTCGTCCGCGTCCGAATAGCGCACCGCACCGAGCACGCCCATTCCCCCGGCGCGGCTGATGGCCGCGGCCACCGCGGGGAACGGCGTGAAGCCGAAGATGGCGTGCTCGATACCCAGCCGTTTGCTCAGCTCCGTCTCCATGGTGGGCAGGATGCCGCAGCGGGCGCGGAGACGGAAGAGATTATCTGACGCAACGTCAGATATTTGGGAAACTCACAGCCTCTGCGGGCCCCCCTGTTGCGCCGCGACCTTGCGGTAGAGCGCGAGCGCCTCCGCCGAGCGGCCGAGCTGTTCCAGGCAGTGCGCCTCGTCGTTGCGGCTGGTGAGGGTGTCGGGGTGGGCCGGGCCGAGCACCCGGGTCCGGGCGTCGGCGACCTCGCGGTACACGTCCAGCGCGGTCTCCCACCGGCCCAGCCAGCCGAGCCCCACCGCGACCTCGCGCTTGCTGACCAGGGTGTCGGGATGGTCCGCGCCCAGCGCCTGCTCACGGATCTCCGCGACGGTCCCCGCCTCGGCCAGCGCCTGGTCCCAGCGGCCGAGCCGGCCGAGGTTGACGCCCAGGGCGTGCCGGGCGCGCAGCGTCTCGGCGTCGGACGGGCCCGCGGTACGGGTGCGGGCCGCGACCAGGTCGCGGTAGAGCTCCAGCGCCTCGGCGCTGCGCCCCAGCCGGCCCAGGCATATCCCCATCTCGTAGCGGGCGGCCAGGGTGTCCTGATGGCCGGCACCCTGGGTGCGCTCATGGGCGGCGGCCACCTCCCCGTACACCTCCAGCGCCTCGGCCCAGCGGCCGAGCTGGCCCAGCACGTAGCCCACCTCGTAGCGGGTGACCAGCGTCTCGGGGTGGTCGGGGCCCAGCACCCCGGCCCGGACCGCGGCGAGTTCGACGGCCATGGCGTACGCCTCGTCGAGCCGTCCCAGCCGGCCCAGGTTGAAGGCCAGGTTGTGCCGGCAGCGCAGGGTGTCGGGGTGCTCGGCGCCCAGGGTGCGCTCGCGGGCGGCGAGCACCGCGGAGTAGCCCTGGTGGGCCTCCAGGTGCAGACCGAGCCGGCCGAGCGCGTACGCCGCCTCGTGCCGGGCGGCGAGAGTGTCGGGATGGTCGGGGCCGAGGACCCGCTGCCGCACCCCGCCGACGTAGTCGTAGAGCCGCATCGCGTCCTCGGTCCTGCCCAGCCGGGCCAGACAGGACGCCGCCTCGTGGCGGCTGGTCAGGGTGTCCGGGTGCTCGGTGCCCAGCGCCCGGTCGCGTTCCGCGGCGACCGCGGTGTGCAGGTCGTACGCCTCCTGCCAGCGGCCCAGCCGCTCCAGGTCGATTCCTTCGGTGTGCCGGGCGGCCAGCGTCGCGAGCTGCTCCGGCGCGGGCGCGACGGCGCCCGAGGCGGTGCGGGTGGACCAGGCGCCGGTGAGTTCGTGCCGCGGCGGCGCGGCGGCGTGGAACGCCCGGGTGGCGCGGGCGCCGGAGTCCGAGGCCAGGTCGCGCGCCCAGGACGGCAGCGGGGCCGCCGGGACCACCGGGCGCTCCGCCGCGCCGCGCATCGCCTTCAGCCGGCCGCCGACGTCCGCCGCGTTCTGCGGCCGGTCGTCCGGGGCCTTGGCGAGCAGGTCCAGGATGAGCCGCTCCAGCTCCTGCGGCAGGTCGGGCCGGCCGGCGCACAGCGGCTCGGGCACGGCGTCGCGGTGGGCGACCAGCACCGCCCAGGCGTCGTCCATGTCGAACGGCGGCGCCCCGGTGGCGAGCTCGTACAGCACACAGCCGAACGAGTACAGGTCGCTGCGCTGGTCGACCTCGGACGCGCCGATCTGTTCCGGCGACATGTAGTGCGGGGTCCCCATGGCGATGCCGGTGCCGGTGAGGCGGGAGGTGAAGCCGATGTCGTGGCCGAGCCGGGCGATGCCGAAGTCGCAGATCTTCACGGCGCCGTCGCTCAGCCGGATGATGTTGGCCGGTTTCAGATCCCGGTGCACGATGCCCTGCGCGTGGGTGTATGCCAGCGCCGACGCGACCTGTTCCGCGATGTCCATGAGGTCCGGGACCGGCAGCGGCTGGCGCCGGGCGTCGTCCAGCACCTGGAGCAGATTGCGTCCGTCGAGCAGTTCCATCACCAGGAACAGCACGCCGTCGTGCTCGCCGAAGTCGTGCACCACGGTCACGCCGCGGTGCTGCAGCGAGGCCGCCACCCGGGCCTCGCGCCGGAACCGCTCCTGCAGGATCCGGGTGAACCCGGCGTCCGCGGCCGGGCTCAGCGGCTTGAGGCACTTGACCGCGACCCGCCGCCCGAGCGACTCGTCCAGGGCCAGCCAGACCTCGCCCATCCCGCCCCGGCCGATCAGCTCGTTCAGCCGGTACCGGCTCTGAATCAGCGTGCCACTGCCATCGTGTACAGCCGCCATCATCCGCCGCCGCCCCCGTCGTTCCGCGTAACTCCCCCGGCGTCCAGTATGGCCGCAGGCACCGCCGGGAGGCACGTCGCATTACGGCAGGGAACGCGCCCCTTCGCGCAGCTTGTACACGGACGGATGGCTTCCGGGCCCGAGCCGCCCCACCGCCTTGAGGATATGTCCCGGCGGCAGCTGCCAGCGCAGCTGGGCGGGGACGGTGCGCAGCGCCCGGCCGGCCAGCCGCAGCCGCAGCCCGGTGGCGGCGGCGGAGGGCGCCGGGCGGCCGTACAGCTGCTGGGCGAAGGGCGGCAGCGCCGCGTAGGCCAGGTCCGCGACCCGGGCCCACAGCAGGGCCCTGGCCGGCACCAGGGGCCAGGGCACCGGCGGCGCCTGCAGGAACGCGTAGACCGCGTCCGAGTCCTCGGTGGCGGCCAGCTCCGGCCGGACGTTCTCGAAGTAGTCGGCGAGCGCCAGGGTGCTGTCGGGCACCGTGCCGGGGTCCAGGCCGACCAGCCGGGCGGCGGTGCGCTGCTCGTCGACGTAGGCGTCGGCCTGGCCGCCGGTGAGCGGCAGCCCGGACCGGCGGGCGGCCGCCAGATAGGAGTCGATCTCGGCGCAGTGCACCCACAGCAGCAGTTCCGGGTCGTCCACGCCGAACCGCTCACCGGTGCGCGGATCGATCGCGCCGAGCCGGCGGTGTATGCCGCGCACCCTGGCCCCGGCCCGCTCGGCCTGGAGGGAGGTGCCGTAGGTGATCGTGCCGACGAAGTCGGCGGTCCGCAGCAGGCGCCCCCAGGCGTCCTTCCGGAAGTTGGAGTTCTGCATGACGCCCTGCACGGCGCGGGGGTGCAGGGCCTGCAGATACAGGGCGCGCACCCCCGCGACCCACATGATCGGATCGCCGTGCAGCTGCCAGGTGACCGACCGGGGTCCGAAGAGCCCGGGGTCCGCGTCGCGCATCGCCGCCTCCATCGCCGCCCGTGTGCCCCCACCTCCACGCTAACGGCGGACGCGCGGCATACCCAGGCCGATCCACGAGATGATCTCCCGCTGGATCTCGTTGTTGCCGCCGCCGAAGGTGAAGATGACCGCGCTGCGGTAGCCGCGCTCCAGCTCGCCGTGGAGGACGGCGCCCGCGGAGCCCTCCTTCATCGGGCCCGCGGCCGCGGTGATCTCCATCAGCCAGGCGTAGGCGTCCCGGCGGGCCTCGGAACCGTAGACCTTGACCGCGGAGGCGTCCTGCGGGGTGAGCGTTCCCTGCTGGAGGGCGTCCACCATCTGCCAGTTGAGGAGCTTCATCGCGTCGAGCCGGGTGTGCGTCAGCGCGAGCCGGCGCCGCACCCAGCCCAGGTCGATGACCCGGCTGCCGTCGGCGAGCTTGGTGTCGGCGGCCCAGCGCTGCACGTCGTGCAGGGCGCGGATCGCCATGGTGCCGTGGGCGGCGAGGGTGACGCGCTCGTGGTTGAGCTGGTTGGTGATCAGCCGCCAGCCCTTGTTCTCCGCGCCGACCCGGCGGCCGGCCGGGACCCGGATGTTCTCGTAGTAGCTGGCGGTGGTGTCGTGCGAGGCGAGGGTGTTGATGATCGTGCACGAGTAGCCGGGGTCGGAGGTGGGCACCAGCAGCATCGTGATGCCCTTGTGCGGCGGGGCATCCGGGTCGGTGCGCACAGCCAGCCAGACCCAGTCGGCGGTGTCGCCGTTGGTGGTCCAGATCTTCTGGCCGTTGACGGTGTAGGTGCCGGACTCCTCGTCGCCCTCGCGCACCGCGCGGGTCTTGAGCGCGGCGAGGTCGGTGCCCGCGTCCGGCTCGGAGTAGCCGATCGCGAAGTCCAGTTCCCCGGCGAGGATCTTCGGCAGGAAGTACGCCTTCTGCTCCTCGGTGCCGAACTGCATGATCGTCGGACCGACGGTGTTCAGCGCCATCAGCGGCAGCGGCACACCCGCCTGCGCCGCCTCGTCGAAGAAGATGAACTGCTCCATCGGCGACAGCCCCCGGCCGCCGAACTCCGCGGGCCAGCCGATGCCCAGCCAGCCGTCGGCGCCGAGCCGGCGGACGGTGTCCCGGTAGAACTTCTTCTGCGCCGCGGGATCGGCGTAGCGGGCGTAGACGTTGTCCGGCACCAGTCCGGCGAAGTACGAACGCAGCTCCACGCGCAGTTGCTGCTGCTCGGGTGTGTAGTCCAGGTGCACGGCCCCTCCTAAGGTCTCCGGGTCCCCGGTCCCTGCGGCGACGGCGCACAGACTAGAACGCGTTCCAGTAATTCGGAAGGGCTAACACCGGGCGGTGGGTTGCCCCGTCACTCGGCGACCGGCGCGGGGCAGGACGGCTCGAAGTCCTGGATCGCCAGCAGGGTGTCCCGCAGCATGCGCACCAGCAGGGACCGCACCACGTCCCGCTCCAGCCCCTGGTGGCCGAGCCAGTCCAAGGTCACGCCCTCGACGCACGACAGCCATCCGACCAGCGCGGTGCGCGCGACCACCGGGAGCTCCCGGTGCCCGTACGCGCCTTCGGCGATCGCCGCGAGCAGTTCCTCGCGCACCGCGTCGCGGACCGCGTGCACCTCGGCGTCGAAGCCGACACCGCCGCTCACGATCGTGCGGTAGGCGGCCTGGTTGTGCTGGGCGTAGCGGAGATAGCCGTCGACGGTGCGGTGCACGCGTTCGGCGCGCGGTAGGTCGGCGGTGCTGGAGGCACGCACCACGAGCTCCTCGACCGACTCGCGCACGATGGCGAGGTAGTAGCCGCGCTTGTTCTTGAAGTAGTAGTAGATCAGCCCTTTGGCGACGCCCGCGTGCCGGGCGATGTCGTCCATGGACAGGGCGTCGTACGAGGTGTTGGCGAACAACTTCCGTCCGGTGGCTATGAGTTCGGCTCGCCGCGCCAGGGACCGGTCGGTGCCGCGCGGTCCTCGTGGAACGTCCGTTCCACGCTGTTGACTATTATTCAAAATCGGGCCTACTCTCCAACTGCCACAGGATTTCCGCAGTATGCCAGAAGGCCGCCGGGCGTCACCGCCCTCCGCCGGGTCCTGTCGCGGCACGTCCCCGCACGCCTGATCACCCGCACCTCCTGATCACCCGCACCGCCGCACCGGCCGGGCATCCGCCGCCGGTGGGATCCGCTGCACCCGCCAGTACGTCAGCGTCAACGCGCTGATCCTGTCGGTGCTCTCGTTCGCCGCCACGAACCTCGGCGGTTTCCTGGTCGGCATGCTGCTCGGGATCGCCGGGAGCGCGATGGGTTTCGGCTGGACCCTGGACGAGCCCGTGGTGCCCGGCACCGCCGGCGGAGGGCCGGCGGAAGGGGCGGACCCGGACCCCGGATCCGGATCCGTGCCCGGCGCGACAGGCGGTGCTACGGGCAGTACCGGCGGCCGGGCGCTCGCCGTCGCGCTGCCGGCCGTCCTGCTGGTGATCCTCGCCGGCGCCGGCGCCGGCGCCGCACCGGTCCGTGCCGCCGACGGTGACGACGAGCCGCTTCACCCCGAACGGCTTCGTGCTCTCCTCGGTGACCACCGTGCCCACCGCCGGGGGCCCGCTGAAGGTCATGGTCGTCAGCATGGCGTCGGCGTCACTCACCGACTACCGGCTGTCCACCCACGACAGTCCCGGCCGGCTCGCCCTGAGCGCGGACCGGCTCGATCTCGGTGGGAACGTCCTGCTGTACCTCACCCGGCTCAGCGGCTGCGTCGAAGGCGTCTTCTGCGTGACCTTCACCCCCGACAAGCTGCCGATGCCGCCCGTCATCCCGCCCGGTGTCTTCCTCACGCGCGTGGAGGCGGAGCAGGCCCTCGTGACGTCGGACAGCATCGTCGCGCGGTCGCTGCGCCTGCGGGCGGAGCCCTCTCCGCCATAGGTCGTACGGGGCGGGCGCCGCGCCGGGCCCGCCGCCGGGGTGCCTTCGCCAGGCCCGGTACGTAGGCTGCCAGCGTGCACAGTGGACGCAACGACAGCTGTTGAAGCGGAGGGCCGCACCTCATGAAAATGCTCATCAACGTGGCCGAAAGCGTGGTCGCCGACGCCCTGCGCGGCATGGCGGCCGCCCACCCGGAACTGATCGTCGACGTCGAGCACCGGCTGATCGTCCGCCGGAACGCGCCCGTCGCGGGCAAGGTCGGTCTGGTCTCGGGAGGCGGCTCCGGGCACGAACCACTGCACGGCGGGTTCGTCGGACGGGGCATGCTCGACGCCGCCTGCCCCGGCGAGGTGTTCACCTCGCCCGTGCCGGACCAGATGGTCCGCGCTGCGGCCGCCGTGGACAGCGGCGCGGGCGTGCTGTTCATCGTCAAGAACTACACGGGCGACGTGCTGAACTTCGACATGGCGGCCGAGCTCGCCGAGGACGAGGGCGTACAGATCGCCAAGGTCCTGGTCAATGACGATGTCGCCGTCCTCGACAGCCTGTACACGGCCGGCCGGCGCGGTACCGGCGCGACGCTCTTCGTCGAGAAGCTCGCCGGCGCCCTGGCCGAGGAGGGCGCACCGCTGGAGCGGGTCGAGGCGCTCGCCCGGCGGGTCAACGAGTCCTCGCGCAGCTTCGGCGTGGCGCTCAGCGCGTGCACGACCCCCGCCAAGGGCAGCCCCACCTTCGATCTGCCCGCCGGTGAGCTGGAGCTGGGCGTCGGCATCCACGGCGAGCCCGGCCGCGAGCGGCGCGGGATGATGACGTCGGGCGAGATCGCCGATGTCGTCGTCGACGCGGTGGTCGAGGACCTGCGGCCCGACGCGCCGGTGATCGCCCTCGTCAACGGGATGGGCGGCACCCCGCTGCTGGAGCTGTACGGCTTCAACGCGGAGGTGCACCGGGCGCTGGCCGAACGCAAGGTACCGGTCGCCCGCACCCTGGTCGGCAACTACGTGACGTCCCTCGACATGGCCGGCTGCTCGGTGACCCTGTGCCAGGTGGACGAGGAGCTGCTGCGGCTGTGGGACGCCCCGGTCTCGACGCCGGGCCTGCGCTGGGGCTGCTAGGTGTATTGACCCGCGCAAACCACCCTGCGGGTCAATACACCTGGGGCGCGGCCGCGAACCAGCCTTTGTGCTGGTGCTGCTGATCGCGGCCGTGACCCAGGCCCTGCCACCCGCGACTCCATGGACACGCCCCGTAGAGAGGACCGCATGAACGCATCCACGGCTCCCGGCCCGGTGATCGACGCCGACTTCCTGCGCCGCTGGCTGGCGACGGCGGCCGCGGTCGTCGACCGCGAGGCGGACCGGCTGACCGAACTCGACTCCCCCATCGGCGACGCCGACCACGGCAGCAACATGCGGCGCGGTTTCACCGCGGCGCACGCGGCGGTGGAGCTGGAGCCGCCGCAGACCCCGGGCGGGGTGCTCACCCTCGTGGGCTCGCAGCTCATCAGCACCGTGGGCGGGGCTGCGGGCCCGCTGTACGGCACGCTGCTGCGCAGGGCGGGCAAGGCGCTGGGCGACGGCACCCCGGCCACCCCCGAGGAGTTCCGCGACGCCCTGCGCACCGGGGTCGAGGCGGTCGGGAAGCTCGGCGGGGCCGTACCTGGCGACAAGACGATGCTCGACGCGCTCGTCCCGGCGGTCGAGGCGCTGTCCTTCGCGCTCGACGCGGGCGCCGGGCTCGCGGACGGCCTCGCCGCCGCCCGGATCGCCGCGGACGAGGGCGCGGCGGCGACCGTGCCGCTGCAGGCCCGCAAGGGTCGCGCGAGCTATCTCGGCCCGCGCAGCATCGGACACCAGGACCCCGGCGCGACCTCGGCCGCGCTGCTGGTCGCCGCGCTCGCGGACACCGCGGCGGAGGCGGTCGCATGAGCGACGGCCTGGTCGGCATCGTCCTGGTGTCGCACAGCGCGGCGGTCGCCGAAGCGGTCGGCCTGCTCGCGACGGGGCTGGCCGGCGGCGGCGCCGTCGCGCGCGTCGCACCGGCGGGCGGCACTCCCGACGGTGAGCTGGGCACCAGCTCGGACCTGATCGCGGCGGCGGCGCACTCCGTGGACCAGGGCGCCGGGGTGGCGGTCCTGGTCGATCTGGGCAGCGCCGTGCTCACCGTCAAGGCGATGCTGGCCGAGGAGGACGAACTTCCCCCGGACACCCGGCTCGTCGACGCGCCCTTCGTCGAGGGCGCGGTCGCCGCGGTGGTCACCGCGTCCGCCGGGGCGGACCTGGCGGCGGTCGTCGCCGCGGCCGAGGAGGCGTACACGTACCGCAAGGTGTGACCGGCCGCCCGGCGGGCCTCCCGCGCGAGCGGGCGGCCCGCCGGGCGCACCGGTGCGGGGGGTACGGAACCCGCGCGGGGACGCACCGGTTTCGGCCATCACGTCCCACCGGGCCCATGCGGCGCTTAGCCCCCACCAGATCGGGCAGGCATGGTGCGGCCGTGTCAGGTTCCGATCCGGAGGGTCCTCGTATGAAGCGCAAGCAATGGGCTTTGCTCACCGCCGCCGCCGTTCTCCCGCTGAGCCTGACGACGGCCGCGGCCGCCGACGATCCGCCACCGGCGCCCGCCCCCTGCGCGTACACCGCGGCCGTCCCCGCCGACAACTTCAAGGGGATACCGGTCTTCGACGCACGGAAGGCCGCGAGACCGTACAGCGCGACGCTGAAGACCAGTCAGGGCTCCATCACCGTCAAGATGCTGACGGACAAGGCCCCGTGCACCACGTACTCGTTCCGGTTCCTGGCCGAGCGCGACTACTTCAACCGTTCGCACTGTCACCGCCTCACCACCCAGCGGCTGTACGTGCTGCAGTGCGGTGACCCGACGGGCACCGGCAGCGGCGGGCCGGGGTACTCCTTCCCCGACGAGAACCTGACGGGCGCCACCTACCCGGCCGGGACGCTGGCGATGGCCAACGCCGGTCCGAACACCAACGGCAGCCAGTTCTTCTTCGTCTGGAAGGACACCAAGCTCTCCCCCGCCTACACCCCGTTCGGCAAGGTCACCGCGGGGCTCGACGTCCTGCAGAAGATCGCCGCGGCCGGCGAGGACGACCAGAACGGCCCCGGCGACGGCTACCCGGCCCTTCCCGTGGACATCCGGAAGGTGCAGATCAGCACCAGGTGACGGCGGGACCGGCCCCGGCACTCCGGGGCCGGCACCACGCCCGAGCTGTCCGCCACCATCTCCCGCAGCCATCTCCCGCAGTCATGCCCATTGGTGACCAAGTATCACGATCCCACCTGTAGCGTGGTGATCCGGATCTCCGCGGGAGTACGCATGGGTGGACCGGACGAAACGTCGGCGCACGGACCGGCCGGATTCGGGGCGGAGCTGCGCCGGTTGCGGGGTGAGCGCGGGCTGTCGCTGACGGCGCTCGCGCAGCGGATCCACTACAGCAAGGGCTATCTCAGCAAGATCGAGAACGGCGGCAAGCCGCCCACTCCCGATCTGGCCCGCCGGTGCGACGAAGAGCTGCTGGCCGGGGGCGCGCTGGCGCGGCTGGTCCCCGAGGTGCCACCGGCCAGGACACCGGAAGCGGACGACCCGCGGAACGCGGTGTGCCCCTACCCGGGGCTCGCGGCCTTCCGCCCGCAGGACGCGCGGTGGTTCTTCGGCCGGGACCAGGCCACCGCCAGGTTGCTCGAACAGCTCGCCGGCCGGATCGGCGGCGGGCCGCTGGCGGTGATCGCCCCGTCCGGCGCGGGAAAGTCCTCCCTGCTGCGCGCCGGGCTGGTACCCGCGCTGGAGCGCGGTGCACTGCCTGTCGCGGGATCCTGCGGCTGGCCGGTGGTGGTGTGCACGCCCACCCCGAACCCGCTGAAGGAGCTGCTGCGTTGTGTGACCGAGGCCCTGGGGACCGGCCTGAGCGTCACCCCTGAGGAGCTCGAGGAAGGGCCCGGCCGGCTGGCGGAGATCCTGCGCCCGGTCCTCGGCACGGCGCGGCTGGTGCTGCTGGTCGACCAGTTCGAGGAGACGTTCACGCTGTGCGCGGACGAGGCGGAGCGGCACGCCTTCGTCTCCGTGCTCTGCTCCGTCTCCCGCGCCGCGTCCGGCGGCGGGGAGCCGCCCGCCGTGGTGGTGCTGGGGATGCGGGCGGACTTCTGCGGGCGCTGCCTCGAACACGAGGAGCTGGCGGCGGTCCTCACCCACGGCCTGTTCGCGCTGGGCCCGATGACGGCGGCCGAACTGCGGGAGGCCGTCGTCCGCCCCGCCGAACGGGCCGGGCTCGCACTGGAGCCGGGCCTGGTCGAACTGCTGCTGCGGGACCTGGAGGTGCGAGGCGCCTCCCGTGGGACAGCGTCCGGCGCCCTTCCGCTGCTCTCCCACGCGCTGCTCGTCACCTGGCAGCAGCGCAGCGGCCGCACGCTGACCGTGCACGGGTACGAGATGACGGGCGGCATCCACGGCGCGATCGCCCGGTCGGCCGAGGAGGTCTTCGGCCGGCTGCAGCCGGCCGAACAGGACCTCGCCCGGCGCATCCTGGTCCGGCTGGTGCACGTCGGCGACGGCGACGTGGAGTCCCGGCGCCGGGCGGACCGCGATCCGCTGCTGGCGCAGCTGCCCGACCGGCGGGCCGCCGAGGCGACCCTCGACGCCTTCGTCCGGGCCCGGTTGCTGACCGTCGACCGGGACGCCGTGGAGATCACCCATGAGGCGCTGCTGCGCGCCTGGCCCCGGCTGCGCGGCTGGATCGACAACGACCGGGCGGGGCTGCTGACCCATCAGCAGCTCGCCCAGGCCGCGGGTGAGTGGGTGCGGGAGCGGCGCGACCCCGGGCTGCTGCACCGCGGCAACCGGCTGTCCGTCGCGCGGGAATGGGCGGAGCAGACCGACGGCCGCGCGGAACTCGGCCCGCACGAGACGGAGTTCCTGGACGCGAGCCTGGCGGAGGAGCGGCGCCGCCGGACCGCCGCTCCTCCGCCAGCCTGGCGGAGGAGCGGCGGTCCAGCGGCGGCTGCTGGTCACCCTCGCGGCGCTGCTGGTCGTCGCGGTCCTCGCCGGAAGCCTGGCGTTCCAGCAGCGGTCGCGTGCCGTCGACGAGCGCCGGGTCGCGCAGTCGCAGGAGATGGCGGTGCGGTCCGGCGCGCTGGCGACCGGGCAGCCGGAGGCGTCCATACTGCTGGCCGCGGCCGCGTACCGCACGGCGCCGACCACCGAGGCGCGCGGCGCCCTGCTCAGCACGCAGTCCCAGTACTTCGCCGGCCGGCTCAGGGGCCACACGGGACCGGTCAACGCGGTCGCGTTCAGCCCGGACGGCCGGCTGCTGGCCTCGGCGAGCTCGGACGGCACCGTACGACTGTGGTCCGTCGCGGACCACCGGACGGTGACGGCCCTCACCGGCAACGGCGCTCCGGTGCGTTCCGTCGCGTTCAGCCCGGACGGCCGGCTGCTCGCGTCGGCCGGCTCGGACGGCACCGTACGGCTGTGGGGCGTCGCGGACCACCGGGCGGCCGGGACGCTGACCGGTCACAGCGGCGGCGTCCGGGCGGTCGCCTTCGCGCCGGACGGCGCGACCCTCGCGTCCGGCGGGGCGGACGGCACCGTCCGGCTCTGGGACGTCGCGGGCCGGCGCCTGCTGACGACGCTGACCGGCCACACCGACCAGGTGCTCTCCGTCGCCTTCGCGCCGGACGGGAGAACCCTCGCCTCCGGCAGCGCCGACCGCACCGTCCGGCTCTGGGACGTCGCGGAGCAGCGGCCGCTCGCCACTCTCACCGGCCACAACGACGACATCAACGCGGTGGCGTTCAGCCGGGAGGGTACCGCTGTCATCAGCACCAGCGGCGACGGCACCGCCAAGCTCTGGGACACGGCGACCCACCGGGTGACCGCCACCCTCGCCGGACACACGGACTACGTGCTGTCCATCGCCGTCGGGCCGGGAAACCTGCTGGCCACGGCGGGGTTCGACCAGTCCGTGGTGCTGTGGGACCTGGGCAGGTCCGCGCTGACCACGCGTCCGTTCGCCGAGCTCTGGCAGTCGGCCTTCTCCCCGGACGGACGGCTGCTGGCCTCCGCAGGGGCGGACCGCACCGTCAAACTCTGGGACGTCACCCACCGCCGGCTGCTCGCCGACCTCACCGGCCACGACGGATCCGTCTTCGCCGTCGCCTTCTCCCCCGACGGACGCCTCCTCGCCTCGGCCGGCGCGGACCGCACCGTCAAACTCTGGGACGTGGCGCGGCACCGGCTCGTCACGGACCTCACCGGGCATCAGGACTTCGTGAACACCGTCGCGTTCAGCCCGGACGGGCGGACGCTGGCCAGTGGCAGCGACGATCTGACGGTGCGGCTGTGGGACGTGGCCGGACGCCGGGCCGGCGCCGTGCTCCGGGGGCACAGCGGTTCGGTGCGGGGCGTGTCGTTCAGCCCGGACGGCCGGACCCTGGCCAGTGGAGGCAACGACGGGACCGTACGGCTCTGGGACCCGAGCGGGCCCGGCGCCGACGGCCGCACCGCCGGACTGTCCGGCCACAGCGGCGCGGTGCGCGCGGTGGCCTTCAGCCCGGACGGCCGGACGCTGGCCGGCAGTGGCAGCGACGGCACCGTACGGCTGTGGGACACCGGCGGGTGGCGGCTCACCGCCACCCTCACCGGACACAGCGGCGCGGTCTGGGGGGTCGCCTTCGACCCCCGGCAGCCGATGCTGGCCAGCAGCAGCAACGACGGCACCGTGCGGCTGTGGAACGTCGATGTGCGGCAGCGCGGCGCCGAGATCTGCCGGCTGGCCGGAGGAGCGGGCCGGACGCGCTGGGCCCAGTTGCTCCCCGGCGTGCCGTACCGGCCCGTCTGCCCGTCATGACAGCGCAGGCCAGGGCCGATCAGCGCTGATCAGAGCTGTTTCCCCAGGTGTTTCCCGTTTCCCGTCGGATCGGGCGACGGGCGGGTCCTCGACGCCGACCGGCCCGCCGCACAGGCTCGGAGGGTAGCAACCGAACCGCAGCGACCGGACTTTCGGCGGGACGAACGGGGACCACGAATGCGACACACCCGGCACAGGATCAACAGGATCACCAGGGCGGCCAGCGCCCTCTGCGTACTGGCGCTCAGCGGATGGGCGGCGGGGCCGACCGCGCAAGCGGCCCCGTCGGCCCCGGCGCGGGCCGCGGCGGCGGCCGGCACCTGCGACGTACTCGCGCCGGGCGCCTCGGCGGTGGCGGAGAAGGCGGTACGGGCGGCCTGCGGGCAGATCGGCGTCTGGTACTCGTGGGGCGGTGGCCACGGTGCGCAGCCCGGCGCCACCTACGGGCAGGTGGACCCCAGCGACCCCGCCAGCAACCACGACCCCGAGCGGCGCGGTTTCGACTGCTCGGGGCTGGTGCGGTTCGCCTACGCCCAGGCCACCGGGCAGGACATCCTCAACGGCACCTCCCGGAGCCAGTTCAACACCACACACGCGTCGGCACGCTTCAGCGCCGCCCAGGGCACCGCACCGCTGCGCCCCGGTGACCTGCTCGCCTACGGCAACGGCGGCGCGATCCACCACATCGCGGTCTACCTCGGCGCGGGGAAGATGGTCGAGGCCCGGCAGTCGGGCACGCACGTCATGGTCAGCGACGCCCGGGTGGGCGGCGACTACGCCGGAGCGGTCCGGATCGACGGCACCGCGGCGCCGGGCGGCGGCTTCAGTACCTGGGGCACCGACGTCTGGACGCACGCCGACGCGTCCACCACGAGCGCGCGGGTGTACAAGTTCGCCGGCCCGACCTCGGTGAAGATCAGCTGCCAGAAGCACGCGCAGTCCGTCACCGCCGAGGGCTTCACCAACGACGCCTGGTCCTATCTGCCGGACTACCGCGCGTGGATCACCAACATCTACATCAAGGGTCCCGCCTGGCTCGTCGGCGTACCCACCTGTCCGTGAGGGCGTAGCGCCGCCCCGGACCTCACGTTCCACCTCACCCCACGCACCACCCGCACCCATCATCTGGAGGAGTCATGTCCGCACGCAGCAGGTTCGTCCTCGCGCTGGCCGCCACCGCTCTCACCGCGGGGCTGACGGCCGCCGTCCCCGCCTCGGCCGCGCCCGCGGCACCCGCCCCGCACGCCAGGGCCGCCGCCGACTGCAGCATCTGGGCGGACGGCCGCCTGCACTGCGGGAACGCGGCCGGAGCGAAGGGGTACGCAGACCGTTCGTACAATTCCGCGGTCAGGGGACAGCTGAACTCGACGTTCAGCTGGTTCCAGTGCTGGGGCCACGGCGACCGGCACGGGGGCGGCAACGACATCTGGTACTGGACGCAGCTCGACAACGGCCAGTGGGGCAACGTGCCGGCCGTGAGCGTCAAGACGCCGGTGGACCCCGCACCGGGCCTGCGCGAGTGCTGAGCTGACGACCCGCCGGCCTCCGGTCGGCGGACGGCACGGTGGGCCGCTCCTGATCCGGGGCGGCCCACCGTGCTGTCCGCCGGCAGAGGTCAGGCCACGTCGCCGAGGGCGCGCAGCGCCGTGACGGCGATGCCGTGGTCCTGCTCGGGGGCGCCGCCGCCGAGGCCGATCGCACCGATCAGGCGCCCGCCGCGGTGGACGGGCACGCCGCCCGCGATGAACAGCAGCGGCCGGTCGAGGGCGGTCGGCAGGGTGTGGAACGGGGCGCCGGGCTGGACCGCCTCGACCAGGTCCGCGGTCGGCGCGTTCAACTGCAGGGCGGTGAACGCCTTGCGGGTGCTGGTCTCGCCGGAGATCAGCACCGCGCGGTCGTCGCGCCGGAAGGCCAGCAGGTGCCCGCCGGCGTCGAGGACGCTGACGCTGACCGGTACTCCGGCGGTCTCCGCGGCCGCACGGGCGGCTTCGACGAGGGTCTCGGCGTCCTGGATGGTCAGCGGGAAGACAGCGTTTGGGGGTGGTGGTGCTCATGGGGTGGTTCTCCTCAGTGGGGTGGTGCGATGACGGGGCGGGGCGGGTGGGGTCCCGCGGTGGGAAACGGGATGGTTCAGAGGTGGGCCGGAACGGACACCGGCTCCCGCTCGACGGTCGGCGTGGGCGCGGCGGAGGCGGCGGGCACGCTGTCGGCGGTGAGCCGGCGGTGGGCGGTGGTCCGGCGCTCCAGGGAGCCCGACACGATCGCGAGCACCAGCGCCGCGGCGGCGAGCGCGCCGCCGACCCAGTTGGGCGCGGTGTAGCCGAGGCCCGAGGCGATGACGATGCCGCCGAGCCAGGCCGCGAGGGCGTTGCCGAGGTTGAAGGCGCCGATGTTCACGGCGGAGGCGAGGGTCGGGGCACCGGCCGCCTGGTCCAGGACCCGCTTCTGCAGCGGCGGGACGGTCGCGAAGCCCAGGGCGCCGATCAGCAGGATGGTGACGGCGGCCGCGACCTTGTTGTGGGCGGTGAAGGTGAACAGCGTCAGGACGACCGCGAGGGAGCCCAGCGTCACGTACAGCATGGGCATCAGGCGGCGGTCGGCGTACCGGCCGCCGATCAGGTTGCCGCCGACCATGCCGAGGCCGAACAGGACCAGCAGCCAGGTGACGGAGGTGTCCGCGAAGCCCGCGACGTCGGTCATCATCGGGGTGATGTAGGTGATGGCGGCGAAGACCCCGCCGAAACCGAGGACGGTCATCGCCATCGCGAGCAGCACCTGGACGTTGCGGAAGGCCGCCAGCTCGTGGCGCAGCCGTACGCCTTCGGGCCGGGGCTGTTCCGGCAGCAGCTTGGCGATGCCGAGCAGGCCCAGGACGCCGAGGCCCGCGACGACGAAGAACGTGGTACGCCAGCCGAAGTTCTGGCCCACGAGGGTGCCGAGCGGTACGCCGACCACGTTGGCGACGGTCAGACCGGTGAACATCATCGCGATGGCTCCGGCCTCCTTCGCCGGGGCGACCAGGCCGGCCGCGACCACCGCGCCGATGCCGAAGAACGCGCCGTGCGCGAGGGAGGCGACGATGCGCCCGGCGAGCATCACACCGAAGACCGGGGCGACCGCGGAGATCACGTTGCCCGCGATGAACAGGCCCATCAGCAGCATCAGCATGCGCTTGCGGGAGATCCGGGTGCCGAGGACGGTCATCAGCGGGGCGCCGAGCACCACGCCGAGGGCGTAGCCGGTGACCAGGAATCCGGCGGTCGGGATCGTGACGCCGTAGTCGGCGGCGACCTCGGGCAGGAGCCCCATGATCACGAACTCGGTGGTGCCGATCCCGAAGGCCCCGATAGCGAGGGCCAGGAGTGCGAGAGGCATGGGGTTCACTTCCCAGTAACGTTGCGAGTGCGCCTTACGGGACCTCACAATAATTGCAGACGCGTTTCATTGCAAACGCGGGCTATCGCGGTAGTGCTCTATCCTGTGCTGTATGCGCGCTCACGCCCGCACCTCGCCGCAGAAGGGACCCTCCATGACCGCCACCGACCCCGCACTCACCGGTCTCGCCCAGGGCTGGTGGGCGCTGTCGCTGCTGCACGGCCGGATCGAGGCGCACATCGAGCGGGCGCTGCAGGCGGGGCACGACCTGAGCGTCCGCGAGTACTCACTGCTCGACGTCCTCAGCCGCCAGCACGACGGCGAAGGCGGCCACCTGCGGATGCACCAGGTCGCCGACTCCGTCGTCCTCAGCCAGAGCGCGACCACCCGGCTGGTCTCCCGGCTCGAGGACCGCGGGCTGCTCTCCCGCTATCTGTGCCCGACCGACCGCCGCGGCATCTACACCAACGTCAGCGAGGCCGGTCTGAAACTCCTCGCCGAGGCCCGCCCGACGAACGACGCCGCCCTGCGCGAGGCCCTCGACGAGGCCGCGAAGAACCCCGAGCTGACCCCGCTGGCCAACGCCGTCGAATCACTGGGCGCGCCCGCCTGAACCGCCCGGGAGTGCTCCGGGGCGGGCGGCCCGCCCCGGAGCACTCACCTCACCCCGGTCACTCCAGCGTGAAGTCCTCGAAGTCGAACCCGGGGGCGACGACGCACGTCACGAGAACCGGCTCGTCGCCCGCGGGCTCGGCGGACTGCCAGAACCCGCCGGGCACCAGGAACTGCGGCTGCTCCCCGTTCTCGACCCCGCTCCCGAGCACCGCCTCGACGGCCCCGGCCTCGTCCGGGCGCTCGCCGTCGCCGCCCAGCCGCATCCGCAGCGGGCCTCCGCGGTGCCACAGCCACAGCTCGTCGGAGCGCACCCGGTGCCACTTCGAGACCTCGCCCGGGTGCAGCAGGAAGTAGATGCCGGTCGCGAACGCCCGCGGCCCCGGATACCCGGCGGGGACCGCCTCGCCGGGGGCCTTCCAGGTCTCCCGGTACCACCCGCCCTCGACATGGGGTTCCAGACCGAGCAGCGCGACCAGTTCAGAGATGTCCGTCATGGACCCAGCCTCTCGCACTTGACGCGGCATGGGGCCGGCGCGCACAGGGGGCGGCGGGCCTGTGGTGTCCCACCACATGGGTCAACGGACCAGCTGTTTCTACGGTGTGGCAGCACCCGGATAATCCGTCCCCGCCCGGAAGTGGAAACCATGACTGCCCAGGCCCCCGCGCCACCCACCCCCGGCTCGCTCCGCCGCATCGTCGCCGCGAGCCTGATCGGCACCACCATCGAGTGGTACGACCACTCATCCGAAGAAAGCTAGGACCTGCGGGTTTCCTTGATCCGGGCCGTCGCAGTCAGCACGGAACCAGCACCGGGATCTTGGCGTGCTGATCCAGTGCTGGCTGGGCCGCACCGCAGCGTTTGCCGCCGAGCCCGGCAGCAGGCGAGGAACGATCACGGAGCGTCGGTGCCGAGGGAACCAACGACACCCGCCCGGCCCAGGGTCACCCGGCGTCGACGTCAGCTGTGGCCACGTACCGGGTGTGGCTGGTAGGGCCGCTCCATCCGGGCGATCTCCTCATCGGTGAGCGCCACGTCCACCGCCGCGACCGCGTCGTCCAGGTGGGCCGTCTTGGTGGCTCCCACGATGGGCGCGCTGACCACGGGCTTGCTCAACAGCCATGCCAGCGCGATCTGTGCCATCGGCAGCCCCCGCTCGTCGGCGACGGCCGCGACCGCGTCGACCACGTCGAAGTCGGCCTCCGTGTAGAACTTTTCGGCCAGGGCGTCGTTCCCGGCGCGAACGGTGCGCTGTTCACCGCCCCGCCTACGCGAACCCGCGAGCAGCCCGCGCGCCAGTGGGCTCCAGGGGATGGCTCCAGCTCCTTCGTCGAGGCAGAGCGGGATCATCTCCCGTTCCTCCTCCCGGTACACCAGGTTGTAGTGGTTCTGCATGGACGCGAACCTGGTCCAGCCCGCCGCCCGTGCGGTGTATTGGGCCTTGGCGAACTGATGGGCGAACATGCTGGACGCGCCGATGTAGCGAGCCTTCCCGGACCGCACAACGTCGTACAACGCTTCCATGGTCTCCTCGATCGGGGTCTCGTAGTCCCAGCGGTGGATCTGGTAGAGGTCCACATGGTCGGTCTTCAACCGCCGCAGCGAGGCGTCGATGCTCGCCATGATGTGCTTGCGGGACAGACCACCGTCGTTGGGACCCGGCCCCATCGGGAAGTAGACCTTCGTGGCGAGCACGTAGTCGTCGCGGTGCGGGAAGAGTTCGGTGAGCAGCCGTCCGGTGATCTCCTCGCTCCGGCCCAGCGAGTACATGTCGGCGGTGTCGAAGAACGTCACGCCGGCCTCGACCGCACGCCGGACGATGGGCTCGGCAGCGTCCTCGCGGAGCATCCATTTCTCATCGGCCGGGTCGCCGTAACTCATCATGCCCAGGCCAATCCGTGACACCTTCAGGCCTGAGGTGCCGAGCCGGGTGTACTTCACGCTGTCTCCCTTTGATGTGTCTGGTCTTGTTGCTGGTGGATCGCGATCGCGCCGATGACCAGTGCGATGCCTGCGAGATCCTGCGGGGTGAAATGCTGGCCGCCGTCGAGGCGTACATGCGGACCATCGCAATGAGCGTGTCCCGACCGCCGAACGGCCGGGCGCCTCGGCCCACCGCATTGCCCTCGGCACTGTGGGCGGGGCGGCGACGCTGACCCTGGCGACGTACGGGGCAGCGCAGGCTGTGACACGCGGCCGGAAGCGGAGGTGGCGCTCCGCCGCGATCAGTGGCGGTTAGACCAGCGCGGCGGTGCTCGCACAGGTCAAAGTGCCCGTGAGGGTGCCAGTGGCCGTGTCGGTGAGGAGGCCCCGGTGCGCTCGACGGGGAGCTTGGCGAGGGTGTCGGTGTCGGCGGTCCGGGCGTAGGTGGCTACACCGGCGCCGGAGACATCCGCCCATATGGTCGGGTTGGCGCTGCCGATGGTCATGAGTACCGACGTCTTCCCCCCGGCGTGAGAGATGAGGGCGGTGACGTCGGAGGCCGTGCTGGAGGTCGCCGTCGTGAGCAGGTCCCCGGCCGGGTCCTTGCGCCCGGCGCAGTCGACCTTGTCGAAGTGATAGGTGGCACCGCCCGAGCCGGTCACGGTGAGAGTGCCACTGCCGCCGCCGGAGGCGGCGCCGTTCGGCGCTGTGCTCTTTGCTGTGGCGCTGCCCGATGTGGTGTCCGAAGCCGTCGCGCTCCCCCTCGTGGCCGAGGACGAGCTGCCGCAGCCCGCGACGACGAGGATGGACAAGGCTCCGACCGCAGGAACGGCGGAGCGAAGGGATATACGGTTCATAAGCCAGATCCTTAAGTGACCCTTGTCGGGCTGCGGCGATCATCCCACCGGAGACTGCCAGTTCTGAGAGGGCGTACTCCGAGCATTTCGCCCTTTGCCCCTTGTTCGGTCAACTAGCTTTCGCAGCGAGAGATGTGACGTTCTGCCGCGATGAGCTGATGTGGAGCCATGGGCGAGCGTGCCCCGTAGCCGTGGCGGTCAGGCGTCGAACGGGGCCGCGGCGACCAGGTCGAGGAAGCGCGCGTGCTGGAACAGGGCGGCGATCGTCGAGTCGGGTTTAGCCGTCGCCTGCCGGGTCATTGCCTCGCTCACGTAGGCGGAGAACCCCTGCCGGGGGTGGCGTTCGAGCACCTCGGCGACCAACGCGGGCGGCAGCTGGTCCAGGCGTAGGCCGACGACGTCCGCCACGGCGCCCAGGTGGACCGCGGCTACCTCGGGCCGGGGGTCGTCGGCCGTGCTGATCTCCAGGTGCAGGGCGATCGCGTCCCGGACCAGCTCGACCAGCTCGGGCCGCGCGCCGCGGGTGGTCAACTCCTTTGCGGCCAGCCAAGATCCGTGCAACTCGAACGGAGTAACGGGGTCGTCGTACGCCTCGACCAGAGCCAGGTCATGCAGGGCGGCGGCGATGAACAGGGCTTCCGCGTCGAAGGCGCGCTGCCGCCCGTCGAGGAGGGCGGCACCGAAGCGGTAGGTGCGGTAGCAGTGGGCCACCAGGGTGGGTGGGCAGGCGGTGTGCAGCAACTGGTCGGCTGCACGGGCGAGCAGTGAGTCAGGGAACGGGGACAGTGGCACGAGTGGGGCTCTCTCTTCGTTGGCCGCGGTGGCGGAAGCGGCGGCGGCACTCGGCGAGGGGTGGTGACGAGCCGTCGGCGGAAGGCCCGGTGCGGCGTTGCCACCGAGCCGAGTCCGCTGACGTCCGCGACCTCGGGCAGGCTCTGCTCGGTGTCCTCCGGCAGGCGGCGCGCGGCCTCCAACCGGACGGCTTCGATGTACGCAGCGGGCGTGCTGCTCGTGCGCTGGCGGAGAGGCACGAGAAGTGACGCATACTCAGCTGCAGCTGTTCGGCGCCGCCACCAGCACTCGAATCGACGATGCGGGAGCCACCGTGTCCTT
The DNA here is from genome assembly GCF_027158125.1 of Streptomyces sp. H39-C1. Lineage (NCBI taxonomy): Bacteria > Bacillati > Actinomycetota > Actinomycetes > Kitasatosporales > Streptomycetaceae > Streptomyces > Streptomyces sp. H39-C1. The sequence goes on along the minus strand of NZ_JAPVLS010000092.1, from coordinate 9,017 downwards.
CATGCGGCGATGGCGTCGACCGGGGCGGGGGCGCCGTTCATGTTGATGGCGTCGGCGTCGGCGGTGGTGGCCGTGAGGACGGTGAGCGCGGCGAGTGCGGCGATGGCAGTGACGGCGGCGGCGAGCTTGCGCATGGTGGTGCCCTTCGTCGGGGGTTGACGGTTCGAGTTCTGCTCTATCGGGTTATGACAGTGCGTCGGCGTGGTGTCGGCTCAGTCGGCCGCGGGCTCTGCCGATTCCCCCACCCGGTTGACCGTGCCGGTCGCCACGTCGTAGACGAGGCCGGTCAACCGCAGGTCGGCGGGGATGAGCGGTGTGTGGCGAAGGACCTGAAGGTCTGCCCTCACCGCGGCGGTCGGATCCGCGAGGTGTTTGGCGTCGAGCTCGTCCTCGCTGACGCCGAAGATCTGAGCGGCGAGGGCGGCGTGCTCCGGCCGGGCGAGGCGTGAGGTACCGCAGTCGGTGTGGTGCATCACGACTATCTCGACGTCCAGGTCCAGGTTCTCGACGAGGGCCACGGTCGCGAGAGTCGTGAGCGTCCGCACCACGTCCGGTGTGACCCGGCCGCCCTCGTTGCGGATCACCACGGCCTCGTCGAGTCGCAGCCCCAGCACGTGGGCGGGGTCGACCCGGTGATCACAGCAGGTGACCAGAACCGTCTGGAGCGACGGCACCAAGGACGAGGCGCGCCCGGGGTGGTGCTCGGCGTGCGCCTGGTTCCGCTTCAACAGTTCGCCGGTGACGGTCATGGGATGTGCTCCTCGGTGATGGGTCGGCGAACGTTGCCGTCCTTCGAGGAAGATCGTCCCTCCGTGACCACGCTCCTGCCGAGGGGCGGGATCGCCCTCTTGTGGGGGTATTCTCGCCACATGAATCACACACCGTACCGAGTGGGAGTCCTGGCTTTCGACGGGTGCTTCGCCTCGGAGGCGTTCGGATTCGCCGACCTGCTGACCGTGGCGAACCAGGTCGCCGTGCACCTCCACGGCGACCTGGCTCCCAGGTTCGAGGTCGCGATCGTGGCCGCCCGCCGCCAGGTGACCGCCTCGGGCGGTGTCTCCCTCGGTACGGTCGCCGTGCCCGCCTCGCTCGACCTTCTCGTCGTGCCGGGCTTCGAGCTGATACCGAATCAGGACTTGGACGCCCGACTGCGCACCCTCGACAGAGAGGTCGGTGTGATCGGGCAGGTCGCCGGCAGTGGGGTGCCGATCGCGTCGATCTGCCTCGGGGCGTTCCTCCTCGGGGAGGCCGGGCTGCTCGACGGACGCCGGGTGACGACCGCCTGGCTGTTCGCCCGGGCCCTGGCCGCCCGCTACCCGCGAGCGACGGTGGACGCGAAGGCCCTCATCGTCGAGGACGCGGGGATCACCACCACTGGGGCGTTCAGCACCGCCTTCGACCTCGCTATGACGGTGATCAGCCGTTCGATGGGGGACGAGATCGCCCGGGTGGCCGCCCGCGTCACCCTCGTACCCGACGGCCGCACCAGCCAGGCGCCCTACGTGGACGAGGCAATCTCGGCGGCACCCGGTCGGCAGTTCTCCGGCGACGTGAAGCGGTGGCTCGAGGCCCGGACCTCGCAGCCCTACAGCCTGTCCGAGCTGGCGGCGGCCTTCCACGTGAGCACCAGGACGATGCTGCGACGCTTCCGGGCCGAGACCGGCGAGAGCCCGCTCAGCCATCTCCAGTGCGTACGCATCGGCACGGCGAAGGCCCTCCTCGAAACCTCCGACCTGCGCCTTTCGGACGTCATGTCGAGGGTCGGCTATCTCGACCAGGGCACGTTTCGGCGCCTGTTCACGTCGCACACCGGTATGAGCCCGGCCGAGTATCGCGGCCAGTTCCGGAGAGGCCCGGGTCGTGTACGAGCAAGCTGTCGCGGTTCTGAAGGTGACGTCACAGCGACCCGCCCGGCGACGCCGGAGGGCCGTCGCTCGGCACGCCAAGAGCGGCAGCCGGCCACCACCCAAGCCGTCCAAAGCAGCCCGACACCTCATCCCCTCCGCGGAGTTGGCTGATCCAATTGATCGTCAAACGCCCGGTGTTACAGGTACGGTCTTGCGCTGTCGGGGGGACGGACGAGGGGAGCGTGCTGGGTATGGGGCCATTGGCGGCGGATGATCCTGAGAGAATCGGTGACTACAGGTTGCTGCGTCGGCTCGGCGCGGGTGGCATGGGGCGGGTGTATCTCGGGCGGACGGCCGGGGGCCGGACGGTCGCCGTCAAGGTGGTGCACAGCGACTTCGCCGCCGACGCCGAGTTCCGGGCCCGATTCCGTCAGGAGGTCGCGGCAGCCCGGCTGGTGGGCGGTCAGTGGACGGCCCCCGTGCTGGATGCCGACACCGAGAGTGAGCGCCCCTGGGTGGCCACCGGCTACGTTGCCGGGCCCGCACTCGGCGAGGCGGTACGGGAGTTCGGGCCGCTGCCGGCCCGGTCCGTCCGCACGCTCGGCGCCGGGCTTGTCGAAGCTCTGGCGGCGGTGCACGGGCTGGGGCTGGTGCACCGGGATCTCAAGCCGTCAAATGTGATACTGGCCCTGGACGGGCCGCGTCTGATCGACTTCGGTATCACCCGGGCACTGGATGCCGCCACCACGCTCACCCGGACCGGCTTCGTGGTCGGCTCGCCGGGTTTCATGTCGCCCGAGCAGGCACAGGGCCGGCCGGCCGGGCCGCCCAGCGACGTCTTCTCGCTGGGCGCGGTCCTGGCCTTCGCGGCTACCGGCATCTCTCCGTTCGGGGAGGGCCTGAGTGCGGCCGTGCTGCTGTACCGCGTGCTGCACGAGGAACCAGAGCTGGGCGGTCTCGACGGAGATTTGCGCGACCTCGTCCTGGACTGCTTGGCCAAGGGCCCCGGCGACCGGCCGACGCCGGCGCAGTTGCGGGAGCGCCTTGAGAGCGGCGGGTCCGGCACCCTGCGACTGGGCCAGGACGGATGGCTGCCGGCTGCGATATCCGGCTCGTTGGCGCGGTTGGCCGTCGAGCTGCTGGATCTCGATACGGGCCTGAGCGTAAACGGCGTCGGCGCGGCGGCAGGAGCGGAGTCCGGACCGTTGTCGGCAAGCAGTGTGCTGCCCACCGGGTGGACGTTGACGGGGCCTCAGCTGTTGACGCAGCCTCAGCCGAAAGTCCAGGTGGGGGCGCCCTCTCAGCCGCAAACGCCACCGACACTGCCGACACCACCTCAGCCGCAGACGCCACCGCAGGTGTGGCCACCGGCCCAGCAGGCTGGTCCGAGTACGCCGCTGTATGCCCAGGCCGGCCCCCATCCGAAGCCTTGGCCGCAAGGGACATCTCCCCGCCGAAGCCGGAGCGGTGCGATGATCGCAGGTATCGCCGCGCTGTCAGTGGCAGCCTCCGTCGCTCTGACGCTGTGGCTGTCGGGTAGCTGGCCGGGCGCCGGGGATGGGAACTCGCAGGTGCCGGGCGCGGCACCGGGCCAGTCGTCCGGCGCCTCGAAATCCTCCGGCAAGCCGCCGGGCCAACCCGCGCCGCAGACCTCGCAACCGGCCGCCGGCATCCCGGCCGCTCTTGTCGGGACCTGGCAGGGGACGCTGAGCGCTACGCAGTCCGGAGTGACCATGACGTACCGCATCGAGCTCACACAAGGCAACACAGGCGAAACGATCGGCCATTCCAGCAGCACCTTCGACAGCCTCGGCTTCCAGTGCGCCGGAGCAGACGTCCTGGTCTCCGCGTCGACCAGATCGATTACGGCGACTGAGTCGTCGGTCAGTACCAATACCCTCTGCGACGCTCGGCCGGTACAGGTGACCTTCAGACTGAACACCAGCGGCAGCCTGCAGGCGACCGCACCAGGAGTGAGCGGCGAACTCACCAAGCAGGGCTAAGCCGTTTCTGATGGCTCTTGGCCAGGCGCGAAGCCGGTCCGGTGACACTCCGCGAGCCACCTCGTGAGGCGCGGGCTGCCTCATCGGACGCACCCGCGCCAGCGCGAGGACGGTTTCAAGAGCGGTCAGAAGCGCTCTGGCCTTTCCCTTCAATGGGCCACGCGCTACCCTCGATCGTTCATGAGTCCTCGTCAGTTTGTTGACGGGGACTCTGCGGTTATGTGGTGCGGTCTTTCCGGGGCCGGGCCAGGTTGAGGGCCCGGTTGTCGCGTCGGGTGTGCGCCGGGTTCCACTTTCCGGGGGCGGTACTGCGGGTTGTTGGGGTGGTCGAAGTGGCTGGTCAGCCGGGGTTCGGCAGGCTTTGCAGCTGGTCGATCGCTCGGGTGATGATGTCGGTCCAGGGCCATCGGGCGGTGAAGCGAAGCCAGCGGCGGCGGCGGCCGGTGGTAACGAGTCGGGCGGCAGCGGAGAACAGGCACAGGCGGAGTTTCTTGGGCTCCCAGCTGCGGGTTTGGCTGGTCAGGGCGAGCATCGGCATCCATGCGAGGAGGTCGAGTGCGAGGGAGATGATCTCCAGCCAGATCTGGTTCTGCGCGGTCTGGTGCAGGAGGAGGTTGCGTAGGCCGGTGTCGCGGGCGTTGCGGATGCGGTCCTCGCATCGGGCCCGGCGGCGGTGGTGGAGTTCGAGGTCGGCGAGCTGGCCGCCTTGGGTGTTGGTCGCGAAGCAGGTGAGGCGGCTGCCGTCGATGTCGGTGAAGCGGAGTTGGGTGCCGGGGTGGGGTCGTTTCTTGCGGACGATCAGCCGCATGCCCTTGGGCCAGGAGGAGAGGTCGGGCATGTCGGTGATCTCCGCGATCCAGGCGCCGGGGCGGTTCGATGCCGTCGGAGTCGTAGGCCGGCGTCCAGGCCCGTTTCGGGATGCTCAGGACGGCGTGGTGGATGGTGTCGGTGATGGTCATTCCGACGGAATACGAGAGCCATCGGCCCCGGCGGGAGAGCCAGTCAAGGAAGGCATGGGTGCCGTCGGCGGAGTCGGTGCGGATCAGTGTCTGCCGTCCTTGCCGCAGGGCTTTGGGCAGTTGGGCCAGCGCGAGCTGGGTGGTGGTGATGTGGTCGGCGGCAGTGTTGGAGCCGGCGTTGCCGGGCCGCAGCAGGGCGGCCACCAGCTCCCCGGAACCGGATAGGCCGCGGTCGACGAACGCGACGAACGGATGATGCCCGAAGCTCGTCTTCCAGGTTGCGGTGGCGTCCTGTTTCTCGGAGTGCGCAAGTACCAGTACGCCGTCGATGTTCACGATCACGTGGCCGTCGGCGGCCGGGTTGGCAGCTGCGGCCAACTCCCAGACCCGCTTCCTCACTTCGGCTCGCGCCGAGCGGATCGCCGTGAGGGCTTTCGGCCCGGCCCCGGCAAGAACTCGTAGCGCTGGAGCCGTCATTGTGTTCGGGGTGCAGCTCAGTCATAGCCGAGACCGCCGCGTGACGCTGAGCGCGCACACCTTCCGGCCGTTCAACGACCACACGATGATCCTGGCCCGCATAGACAGCGAGGAAGCGCACTTCGCCGGCCAGGCCGCCCACGCCCCCTGCACGACCACGAGGTCACCGTCACGATCACCGCCGAGCTGCAAGAAGACATCGACACCGTGCACGGCTCGACTGCCTCCAGACGGGCAATCGGGCGCCGAGGCCATCCGCGGCCAGGGACAGGGCGCCGGCCCCGACGGGCAGTCCGGCCAGCCGGGAGCAGACGAACTCCAGCAGCACGGTCGCGTCAATCTTGCCGAGGGTGTGCTCCCACCGCAGGTCGGGACCAGCACCAACTGCCAGTGCGCCGAGCACGTTGCCCCGCGACTGCTACGTCCACGAGGCCACCGGACTGGCGCTGTTGCCCGGCTCCGCACGCTCGCGGTTCGAGGAAGACCTGTGGGACATGTGGGGCCTGGCCGACAAGCCCCGTTCCATCAAGCAGCACGAGCTGACCTGGGACTTCTCCCAGATCATGAACCCGAAATGGCGTGTGGTCGCCAAGGAGATCCTGATCGCGCTGCTCGCCCCGCAGCACGACAGCGTGCTGGAGTGCGCTCTCGCGCTGCGCAAGTACCGCAGTCCCCGCACCTGCAACCGCTTCCTGAGGAAGTTCACCGCGTGGTTCAACTGGCTGACCGCGAACGGGGTCACCTCCCTGGAGGAGGTCATGCAGGAGCACTGCGACCGGTTCACCTCCGAGGATCAGTGGTATGTCCCCAAGCCGGGTGCGCCTCCGGTCCAGGTGGAACCCGAGACGCTGGCCGAGAGCGTGCGCGTCGTCCAACTGATCACGCTGTACGGGGACCTGTTGTCCACGGACAGCTACCGGGCGGGCTTTGTCCCGTGGGACGGCCGGAGCACCATCAAGGTTGTCGGTGGCACGTGGCTGCGGGGCAACCGCACCCCGCCGGTGCCCGACCACCTCCTCCAGCCCGCGCTGGCCACCTGCCTCTACCTGGTCAACACGGTCGGTCCGCACCTCGCCGATCTTGTTGAGCAGGCCCGCGCCGACGCCGCGAGGACGAAGGGCTTCCCGCGTGGCACGCTGGCCCACGTCCCCGACTTGAAGCGCCTGTTCGCGCAGATGCATGTCGATCGCGTGCCGCTGCCGCTGGCCGATGGCAAAGGGCGGGCCCGGCGTATCAGCACCGGTGACCTCGCGCCCCTCAAAGACCTTGCGTGGTATCGCCTCGCGCACCAGGTCGGCACCAGCACCATCGCCGACCTGTTCCTGCGCGAGAAGATCACGCCCGAGCTCCTCGTGCTCGCCGAGGACGTAGGCTTCGAGAACTACTGGGCGCGCACCGCGCCGACGGTCGCCCGTGAAGAGGACGGCGCATCGGTGCCGTGGACAGCCCCGCTGTCCGACGCGGGGCTCCAATCGATGGTCGCCAACACCCTTGTGGCATGTCTGGTGGTGACCAGCGCGCTCAGCGGCATGCGCAACAGCGAACTGGTCGAACTCAACGTCGGCTGCCGGCGCCAGACGGTGACGAAGTCGGGCGGCACCCGCTACCGGCTCGCCGGCCGTTTGATCAAGGGCCAGAAACTGGGCGGGGTGCCCGACGACTGGGTCGTGATCGAGGACGTGCATCGTGCCGTTGCCCTGGCCGAGCACCTGGTGGGGGCGCCGCCCGGCGCCGCACTGTTCAACACCGTCGCCCTGTCGTTCGGCCTCACCCGCATGCGGAAGTGGCTGGAGGAGACCGGGAACCGGGAGCGCTGGGGTCTGCCGGTCATCCCGGCCGGCCCCATCAACGCCCGGATGCTGCGCCGGAAGCTCGCACTGTCGATCGCCGCGCGGCCCGGCGGGCTGCTGGCCGCGAAGATCGCGCTGAAGCACATCTCCGTCGCCACAACAGAGGGGTATGCCGCGCGCCCGGCGGATCCCAGCGACTGTTCCTCACCGAGGTCGAGGAGGCCGAGGAAGAGAAGCACATGGAGCTCACCGTGGAAGCGTTCCGCGACCTCAAGGCGGGCCGCCACCCCGCCGGTCCCGGCGCCCGCGGATTGATCGAGGCACTCCAGCATGTGGATGCGCAGCTCAACGAGGCCGCCCGTCACGATCCGAAGGTCTTGGACGACGACCGGCACCTGGAGAGCCTTCTGCGCAAGCTGTCGAAGGTACTTCACGTCGGAGCGGCGAACTTCTGCTGGTTCCGCGACCCGTCCAAGGCGCTGTGCCTCAAACTCGCGGACACCCCGAACGCCAAGAAGCCGCTGGTGGGGATGTGTGACTCGGCCCGTTGCCCGCAGGCCACCCACCATCAAAGCCACCGGCCCGTGTGGCTCGGACAGATCGCCGTGATCGACACCTTCGTCGAGAGTCCTCGGGTGGCCAAGGGCGAGAAGGAACGGCTCCTGCCCGAACGCGACCGTGCCCAGCGCGTGGTCGCCGAGATCGACGCCGCCTCTGGGGCGACGTGAGAGAGGAATGTGATGGCTCGGCTCACCGAGAAGGACAAGTCCCGCAACGAGGCAGCGATCCGGGCCGCGATAGAGCGGATCTTGAGCGGGAACCTGCCGCCGGGCGGCAAGACCGATCTCAAGACCCTCGCCGCCGTTGCTGGAGTGACCCGCACCGGCTTCTACTCGAAGAAGAACCGCGACGGCACCCCCAGACCGGGCGCCTACCAGCACCTGGCCGAAGAGTTCGAGCGCCGGGTGCGCGAACTCCAGCAGGCCGGGAAGATCGTCGACCCGCGCGAGGCACAGATCGAGCGGCTGAAGGCCGAGCGAGCGGAACTGAAGAAGCGCCTCGCCGACCGCGACGCGCGCCTGGAGAAGCTCACCGGCTTCAAACAGCTGGCGATCTCCCGGCTGGCCGCCCAGCATGCGGAGATCGAACGCCTCCGCCAGCAAATCACCGACGGCGCCACCGTCCGGGTCCTGCCCGCCACCGCAGACCGCTCGGCGCCGCACGGATCGTGCAGTTGAACAGCCCCTGGAACTTGCCGAGCAGTCCGGAGCGAACCCTCTCACACACGGCGAGATCCGCAGTGCGGAACATCCACCGCGATCACGGTGTCGTCCTCCGGGATGCCGACATCCAACCACCGACTACCCCGCACTGCGCGATCTACCGCCCCGGCATGACGGATCTCCACCCCTGCATAGCCGACAAAGCCGGTCCGCGACTGACCCGCGAACGCGCGGAACGGCGACGAAATTTATCCACAGCCGCATTCCTGGACAATCTTTCTGGGCGAGCCGGAGAAAGGATCATCCGGACCGCTCGATACCAAACGCCCTCACGCAATCCGCCTCGTGTCCGGTTTCGTTGGCACTCTCGAAACCGCCACAGGCACCTACCGCCCGGCCCCGGCCCCCGAAACCGGGGATCCACCGACCTATTGACGCCCCCCGACCCAACATGGAAGTCGCCGCTGTGACCGTCTCTGACCACGCCGAAGTCGCCGTCATAACCCCGACCCAGCTACGCCCAGACCGTATCCCGTACCTGCTGGAGCTACACGCCAGCCTGCACCAGCAGGACGTCCAATGGCAGTGGGTCCTAGTACTGCAACGGTCTTTGTTCTGATGTGTGGGCAGTTTCTGGTGGTGTGTGGCCGCGTCGTTTGTAGTGGCTGATGCGGGCTTGGAATTGTCGGCGGCGGCGCCAGTGTGACCAGTGCAGGAC
>NZ_JAPVLS010000091.1:7182-36287 GCF_027158125.1 Streptomyces sp. H39-C1 | reverse complement strand
CGAACCGCAGCGCGAGCTGCCCGCGGACCTCACTGGATATGCCCATACCGGCTCAACGAGTCCCGCGAGGAAAGGCAACATGTTGAATCTTTACGACTCCAGTGGGTGCGGCAGCGCTCCAGGCGGTGCCCGGCAGGGCGGCGCCGATCGCCTCGACCAGGCCGGCGTGGGCGTCGGAGACGACGAGCTGGACCCCGGTCAGGCCGCGGGCGACCAGGCCGCGCAGGAACGCCAGCCACCCGGCCCCGTCCTCGGCGGCCGCGACGTCCAAGCCCAGGACCTCGCGCTGGCCCTCGGCATTGACGCCGACCGCGACCAGGCAGTGCACGTTCACGACCCGGCCGCCCTCGCGGACCTTCTGCGTCAGCGCGTCCAGCCACACGAACGTGTAGGGTCCGGCGTCCAGCGGGCGGTTGCGGAACTCCGCCACCCGGGCGTCGAGGTGCTTGGCCATCTCGCTGACCTGTGACTTCGACAACTGAGTGACACCGAGAGACTCGGCGAGCTTGGTGACCCGGCGGGTCGAGACCCCCAGCAGGTAGGCGGTGGCGACCACCGAGACCAGCGCCTGCTCGGCCCGGCGACGACGCTCCAGCAGCCAGCTAGGGAAGTACGAACCGGAGCGGATCTTGGGGATCGCGAGCTCGACGGTGCCGGCGCGGGTGTCCCACGACCGGGGCCGGTAGCCGTTGCGCTGGTTGACGCGCTCGTCGCTGACCTGCCCGTACTCCGCTCCGCAGACCGCGTCGGCGTCCGCGGACATCAACGCTTCGGCGAAGGTCTTCACCATCGCCCGCAACAAATCCGGACTCGCCGAGGCAAGGTTCTCCTCCAACAGGCCAGCCAGGGGCACAATTTCAGGTGCGGTCATCGTGCTGAACTCCTCTTCGCGACTCGACATCTCGAAGAATCAGCCGATGGCCGTCTTACGTCCCGGCACCACCCCGATGATCAGGCGCAAACCCCCTGATCAGGTGGAACCCATACACCACCACCCCGGACGTGACCCCCGTACGGCCACTTGGCGCCGAGGCGACGCAGGGTGCTCGGGGGCAGGAGCATGCCGGAGCCGGCCGGTGCCACGGTCGCGCCCGCGGCACCGGCCCAACGCAGAAAGTCCCCGGCCGGGCAGGGAAGGGTCCGTGACGGCCTCGGAGCGCAGGGCGTGCAGTTCGTCGACGGGAATGTGCGGCCTACCGGCCGCCGTGCTCTTCGGTGAGTGGCTGGAGGGTGCGCAGGCGGGCGGTTTTACGTGCCGTGAGGATGGGTGCCCTTGGGAACACTCGAAGGCGCGGGCCCAGCTTGGGCGTGTGGCGTCCCGCGCAGGGGGCGAGTGCCCTCTTTTACGGAGTGTCAGGTTGCCAAGGTCGGCACGAATGGGCGCTACACGCTACCGTCTGCCAACAAGGAGAGACCGGGACCCACCGAACGAACTGGAACCACTGTCCACGACATCGCGGAATGCCAACCCGCCCCTGCCCAGCGCCCAGTCGGCTGTGGGAGACGGCACCGATGAGATGGTCCGGACCACACCATTCCGCCATGGCTGGATCGTTACCGTTGACGATCAGGACATGGGCGCTGTAACGGGATATACCTGGCGCCATTCTCCTTGACGCACGGATCGAGTGCGCCCATTCTGGCCATCTCCCCCCGCTCCACCCCACCTTCAGGTTGGTATGCCCATGCGCACTCTTCACCTGGCAGCTGCAGCGACCGCGGTCGCTGCAGCTTCCCTGCTGCTTGCCCCGGGCGCCTTCGCCGCCGCCCCCGGCGACAACGGCACCATCAAGATCCACGATGCCAAGACCGGCGAGGATCTCGTCAAGAACGAGCCTCACGTCTGCGCCTTCTACCTCGACGCGTTCTTCTTCGACGGCCTGCAGCAGGCCGACTGGAAGATCGTCGAAATACCGCCCACCGGCAAGAACCAAGAGGCGAAGACCGGAGCAATCACCCTCGACAGCAAAGGCCACGGACGCACCGGGGACCTGAGCCTGCCGAACGGCCACTACAAGCTCATCTGGAACTTCAACGGGGAGCACGGCAAAGCCAAGCACAAGGTCTTCTGGACCAACTGCGAGGAGAGCGGCACGTCGGGCGGACCGGGGTCCACCGGCACTCCCACGGGCACTCCCACCGGTTCGGGAAGTCCGAGCACGTCGCCCTCCTCCGGGACCCAGGCCCCGACCTCGGCTCCGACCACGGGCTCCCCCGCCGCCTCCCCCACCGCCTCCGACACCACTGGTGACGGCACCCTTGCGTCGACCGGCGCTTCCGTCGGCGGCCTGACCTTCGCTGCCGTGCTGCTGCTCGGCGGCGGCACGGCCCTCGCGATGCGCCGTCGCAAGGGACAGCACAACTGACCTCGGACCAACGGGCAGCTAGCTGCGCGCATGGGAGGGCCTGTCCGAGTACACGGACAGGCCCTCCCATGGCGTCCGCCGCTGCCGCCCACCCTGCCCGGCAGGCCGCGTACCGGTTTTCGGGTCGATGAAACACCATTTTCAGTCACCGTGGCTCGTTAATTCGGCTGCCCTGGCCTGTTAACGGAACATCAATCGGCGGGCCGCATGCTGCGCACTGGCACCCGTATCGGGACACGGCAACCGGCCCCACGCCGCACTTCTTGCGATCCGCGCCCGATTTGCCCGCACAATCGACTCGGCCAGTTCGGATCTGCCGCAGACATGACAAGTGGCCATAGCCTCCCCGCGGCGGAGAGGAAGTTCCTCCCCGCCGAGTTCGCAGCGAGGAGTGCCCATGCGCCGCCTGCCCCGCTCCCCCCGTCTCCACCCGTCCAACAACCGTCTGCTCGGTGCCGCTGCCGCGATCGGTGCCCTTGCGCTGCTGCCGCTGCCCGGCGTAGCCGGCACGGTGACAGCTGCTGCCGCTCACCCGGCCGCCGCCACGGCTTGTTCGACGGACAACCAGAGCGACGCCGCCGCCCGCAAGATGAAAGGCGCCACCGGGCACGAGCCAGCTGAACTGACCGACGCCCAGGCCAAGGCCATGGACACAGCGCTTCAACAGCGCGTCACCGCTCTGCGCGCCCAAGGCCGCAATCTCGCCCCGGCTGCCCTGGCCGCCACCACCGTCCCGGTCTACGTCCACGTCATCCACAGCGGTGCTGCCGGCAACCTCTCCTCGACCGACATCAGCCGACAGATGTCGGTCCTCAACGCCGCCTACAGCGGCCAGGGCACCGGCAACGCGGCGACTCCGTTCCAGTTCTCACTCGCCGGCACGGACTACACCGACAACGCCGGCTGGTACAACGGCCTCACACCCGGCTCGTCAGCCGAGAAATCCATGAAGACAACCCTGCGCAAGGGCGGCGCCAACGCCCTCAATCTCTACACGGCCAGCCTCGGCCAGAGCCTGCTCGGCTGGGCGACGTTCCCCAGCTCCTACAAGTCCAACCCCAAGGACGACGGTGTCGTCATCCTCGACACCTCCCTGCCCGGCGGCTCGGCCACCAACTACAACGAGGGCGATACCGCCACCCACGAGGTCGGCCACTGGTTCGGGCTCTACCACACCTTCCAGGGCGGCTGTAACGGCAACGGCGACTACGTCTCCGACACCCCGGCGGAGAAGAGTGCCGCCTATCAGTGTCCGACGGGCCGCGACACCTGCGCGAACAAGCCCGGCGCCGACCCCATCCACAACTTCATGGACTACACCTACGACCCCTGCATGTACCAGTTCACCGCGGGCCAGGTGCAGCGCATGACCGACTCCTGGACCGCCTACCGCGCCGGCTGACGACCTCCGCACGCACCCGACCCACTGCCAGGAAACAACCGCGAAGGACCAGCCCGGGGGATGAAGCCCCGAGCTGGTCCTTCCAGCGCCCGTGCCCGTCAGCCCGCCTACGAACCGACCCGAAGCACCCCATTAGCGTCGACTCCCGTGAGGTCGGAAGGCCCAGCAAACCGCTGTGCGGCGAATTCACGGTTGCGTGAGGTCTGCCGGCGATGGAGGTGGGAACGCCTATGCCGAGCGGCGCACTCTCGCGCGGATGACCTCCCAGCACCCCCGGCAACGGAACGCGCTCGTGGGATCGACCGTGCGCCGCCGCGCTTGGTGGGAATACCCAATTGGCGGGGCATGCGCGGCTTTTGGCAGGTTTTATGTGGCACCTTGCGCTGGTCCTCGAAGACCATCACACTGCACGCGTCCAACCGGCCGGCAACTCTCAGCCGGCTGGGTTGACGGAGTCGTCGGACGGGGTCCGGCGGAGTTCGGTACGCGTGGTCTGTGATGCCGCCGGGGTGCCGGCGGCTGCCCTGAGGGAGCTGATCGTGACGTTCTGGAACACGGCGACCGCACTGCGACGTTACGGCGCAAGTGCGGCTGCCCTTGCCACCGCCGCGGGGATGGTCTTCGCCGCGGCGCTCCCCGCCGCCGCCATCAACTCGTACAACGCGACGCCCGCGCCGGAGCGGACCGAAGTCGGGGCGCTGATCGCGCAGTGGGACGACGACGCGGATCCCGAGACGCCCGACAGAGTGGACTGGGTGTGCTCCGGCACGATGGTGGATCGCGACACGTTCGTCACGGCGGGACACTGCACCACGGACTGGCCCGCGGGCGTGCAGTTCTTTGTCTCCCTCGATCAGGACGTGCAGTCCGCTCTCGATTCCGCCGCCAGGGCCCACCCCGGCAACCCGTCGGCCGTCGCCACAGCCGTGGGGATCGAAGGCACCGCCCACACAGACCCGGCCTATCCCGGCCCGTCCTCCGACCCGCACGACATCGCCGTGATCCAGGTACCGGCCGTCTCGATGGCCGCCCGGTGGTCGTTCACCCCTGCCACACTGCCCGGCGCCGGGGAGTTGAGCGCTCTGGGGTCCCGGCGATTGCACTCCACCGCGTTCGTGGTGGCCGGTTACGGCACCGAAGAGGCGGCCCGCGGTCCGGGCGGACAGTCGCATCCCGGTGGCGGCGTCCGCATGAAAGCACCCGTCACCTTCGACGCTCTCAATCCGTCCTGGGTCCGCCTGGCGATGACGGAACCACAGGGCAACGGCGGTGCCTGCTACGGCGACTCCGGCGGCCCGAACTTCGCCGTTCTCGGCGGCAGGCTCGTGCTGGCAGCGACAACAATCACCGGCGACTCACCGTGCTACGCGACCAATGTCGCCTACCGGCTCGACTCCCCCGCCGCCCGGGCGTTCCTGGCCTCGTTCGCCACTCTCCCCTGACAGCGGCTTCTTCGGCCCCACAGCCCATCGCCTCAGCAGCCGATCCCTGCCGGGGCTCACGGCGGACACAGCCTTCCTCCTGGCTGTGACGCGGAGGCAGTCATCAAAGAGCGCCAGACGGCGGCAGACACGATCTCCCCGACAAGGAGCCGATCGCCTGCCGAGGTCGAGAACCCGTTCGACCACTATCCGAGGAGAACGACATGCAACTCCGCGCAAGGCTCGTCGGCGTAGGTGTCATGGCCATGGCGGCAATCCCGCTCATGGTCCTTGGCACCGCCCAAGCCTCGCAGACCGTGGCGCTGCCCGCACAGGCCACGGCCCATTCCTGTGCCACCGCCCAGGCCGGCTTCGCCTCCTGCAAGGCGATCCTCCGAACCGACATCGCCCCGGCCAAGACGATATCGCCCAACGCCACCCCGTCAGGGTATGGGCCCGCCAGCCTCCAGGCGGCCTACGCGCTACCGTCAGCAACGGCTGGTGCGGGCCGCACAGTGGCGATCGTCGATGCCTACGACGACCCGACCGCCGAGGCCGATCTCGCGGTCTACCGCAGCCAGTTCGGACTTCCGGCCTGCACCACCGCCAACGGCTGCTTCAAGAAGATCGATCAGAACGGTGGCACCGCCTACCCCCGCAAGGACGGTGGTTGGGCCCAGGAGATCTCCCTCGACATCGACATGGTGTCCGCCATCTGCCCGAACTGCCACATCCTGCTCGTCGAAGCCAAGTCCGCGTCCTTCGCCAACCTGGGTGCGGCCGTGAACCGCGCCGCCGCAACTCCCGGCGTCGTGGCGATCAGCAACAGCTACGGCGGCTCCGACGCCTCGGACGCCAACTACGGGACCTACTACAACCACCCGGGCATAGCCGTCACGGCCAGCTCCGGCGACAGCGGATACGGTGCGAGCTACCCGGCTTCCTCGCATTATGTAACCGCCGTCGGCGGCACCACCCTCAACACCGCCTCCAACGCGCGCGGCTGGACCGAGACCGCCTGGAGTGGCGCGGGCAGCGGCTGCTCCGCCTACAACACCGCACTCACCGGAGCCGCCTCATTCGGCACCGGCTGCGCCAAGCGGGCCGAGGCCGACGTCTCCGCGGTCGCCAACCCCTCCACCGGTGTCGCGGTCTATGACAGCACCGCCTACCAGGGTAGTTCCGGCTGGATGGTCTTCGGCGGCACCAGCGTCTCCGCCCCGGTCATCGGCTCGGTGTACGCGCTCGCCGGCAACACAGGCTCGATCGACAACAACTACCCCTACACCCACTCCGCCTCGCTGTGGGACGTCACCTCCGGAAGCAACGGCACGTGCCCGACCGTTCAGTGGTGCAACGCCCGTACCGGCTGGGACGGCCCCACCGGCCTGGGCACCCCCAACGGCATCGGCGCCTTCTGAACCTCTCAGCCAGTCAGTATCGCTCCGGGCCGGAGGGTCTCCACACCCTCCGGCCCGGTCGTCCGCCCGGTCACCTCCGAGGGGTGGGCGGCCCGGTCGGTCGAGAGGACGGTGGCGTCGGCGAGGCTGGGGACTTGCCATGAGCAGCGGCCCTACCGAGCAGCCGTGCACAGTAGGCGTCGACTTCGCTCTTTCCGCCGGCCGCCTGCTCGAGCCGGGCCCCGGAGCGAGACTCCAGGGACTGACCGCGATCTGTCGCTTGGACGTACTTCTCGCACAGTCCCTTCACGTCCTGGCCCGCCGGTGCCGGAGAAGTGACCGCTGCAGGCAAGGAGGGTTGCGCGGGTGGCACAGGCGTGTGGGACGAGCCGGTGGCCGCGGAAGAGCTGGGGGTGCCGCTCGGGTGGGGGGCTACGGCGCCGTGATTGCCGGGGACAGTGGCAGTGGACGGCACAGGACCTGAGGTGGCGGCACCGGGGTGGAACGGCAGGGGAAGGTTTCCGGTCTGCGCCGCGATGGCCACCCCGCCGAGCACGAAGACCGCGGCTATGCCTCCAGCCAGGACCTTGACGGGCCGCGACCTGAAGGTTCGGCGCCGAAGGCCACGCCCAACGGGGCTGTCCCGGGCTTGCCGGAAGGCCGCCAGTGCCGCATGTTCGCGCGCGCTGTCCAGAGGGAGCGGCTTCGCCGCCACCGTGAGAAGCCGGGTGAGGTCGGCTGCCCGGCTGTCGGCTTCCGCGATGTCCTGTCCGCTGAGCAGCCGCTCTGCGACGGCCGCGTCCAGCCATCCATCGTGTTCTCGGAAGTCGTTCATTCGTCATTTCTCCCAGCGCCGTTGAGGCGCTCCGACAGGTATTTCAGACCCCGGTGGGACGCGGTTCGCACCGCACCCGGGCGCTTGCCCAGGACCTTCGCCGCCATCGGCCCATTGAGCCCGAGCACCACTCGCAGCAGCACGGCTTCGGCCTGCTCCTGGGGCAGTTCGGCGATCAGGGTCAGCGCGCGCTCGGTGGACAGATTCTCCAGGGCCACGCCCTCCGTGTCCTGCAAGGTCAAGGGCTCTTTGGTTCGCTCGTCGAACCCGGACGTGCGGGGGCGGACCCTGATCCTTCGCAGGTGGTCCAGGGCGCGGTGCCGGGCTATGACCGCCGCCCAACCCCGGAAGCGCTCTCCGTCGCCGCGGAACGCGCCGAAGTCGCGGACGATGTCGTGCCAGGCCTCCGACGCGATGTCCTCGGCATCCTCACCGACCAGGCCGCGCAGGTATCCCAGAAGCATGGGATGGATCTCGCGGTAGACGATGCCGAAGGCGGCTTCGTCGCCACCGCGGGCCTGAGCGACGGCATCGCCCAGCTCCCCGTCATCCATCCTGCTGCGTCGGCGCACCTCCGCCTTGCCCACTGCAATCCTCTTCGCGCTCGCCGACACCGTGCAACATCTTCATCCGCCGAAGGACGTCCTCCGACTCGCGGTAGGGCGGGCGTCACACCTGTGCCTGGCCCACCACCGCGAGATAGAAGAGACGCAAGCTGTGCTGCGGTCCGTTCTCGAACCGCTTGACCGCCTTGCCCAGCGGATTCCATACCCGCCCGTCAGGAGTCCGGATCCCGAAGGGCTGCCCGAATGTATCGCGCTGGTGGGCATCGAAGTCCACCCAGCCGGCTCTCGCCCCGCGTACCAGCACCTCTCCGGTGTAGGCACCGAAGCCCAGGAGCGTTCGGGTCACCGCCTGGGCGGGCGGATTCTCCCGTCGAATGCCCTCGATGGCCCGGTCCACCAGCGCCAGACTCTGCGGCGAGTAATCCAGCCGGATCCTGGACCCTTCCCGCACAATCGCCACGATGTCGGCTGCGAGGCGGGGACCGAGTACGGTCACCGGCGGGTTTCGCACGGGATTCTCCATCATGTCCCTCCGTTGGTCGGGCTCTGCCTCGCGCACGGTTCGCGCGGCTCATACGGGGGGCGCATCACACCGCGAAAACGTCACACCGAGCAGAGCACTCCGGTCACCGCAACGGCATATATCCGAAATATGCAGACCCTCGTCAACAAGCCACCGCGCCTTGTATGGTGCGCGACCGTGCACCCCACATCCGGTACCGATACGACGACGGTCGACGTCCCCGCGCGCCACGCCAGGCACAGCCATGCCGCCACTCGGCCGGTGTTTCTCGACGCTTCCGGACGTCGGCAGCGTCGAGTTCGGCGCGTCGGGAGATTCCTGGTCATACCAGCCGTTGGGTACGTCGCACTGCTGCTGAGTGCCGCCCTCGGCGGGCCGACCGTTTCCTCTCCGTACCTTCCACTGCCCGAGGCCGGCAACCACCCGGCCGGCGTCTCGAGCCCAGGACCGGACGCCACAACCGCGGCAGGCGGCAAACCGGCCACCGGCACGGAATCCCGCACGCCGGGCACCGGCTCGTCCCACGGGTCCACGACCGCTCCGCCTGCCATGGCCATAACCCCGGGCACGTCGCCTTCGTCAGGCGTATCTCCCAGTGCCCCCCGGACAGCGGCGACCCCCACCGCCACAGTGAGCCACGGCAAGAGCACGGCCACGCATCCCGTCCCCACCCATACCGGCCGCGGCCACGGATAACTCTGGAATCCAGGTAACTCCGGAATCCCTTCACCGCCGCGAAGAGAGCACCCCGACATGACGCACGCCTCCGCCGCTTCCACCCGCTCACGAAGACGCCGGGGACGCCGCGGCGTTGTCCGCGCCACACCGCTGCGCACCCACTGGCTGCTGCTGACGGTCCTGATCCTCACACTCTGCGCCGCACTCCTCATCCAGGGCTACACCCAGCACATGTTCGGTATCAGTGACGACGCGGCCCGCGCTGACGGCGGTGCCGCGGAACGCGTACCCGCTGCCGTCGCTCATGGCGGCCCGGTGATCGACAGCGCGGCCGTACCGGCCCGCACCGCTCGCCCTCGGGCGCACACCATCGCCCTCACGTTCGACGACGGCCCCGACCCGACCTGGACGCCGAAGATCCTGGACGTGCTGCGCCGCAACCACGTCCATGCCACGTTCTTCGTCGTGGGCACCCAGGTCGCCGCCCACCCGGCGCTGGTTCGGCGCATCCTCGCCGAGGGGCACCAGATCGGCATTCACACCTTCACCCACGCCGACCTCGGGTCGATCCCGGGCTGGCAGCGCACCCTCGAATTGCGCGAAGCCCAACTCGCCCTGGCCGGCGCCACCGGACACACCAGCTCACTGCTGCGGCCCCCCTACTCCTCGGTCAACGAGGCGCTCAACGACCGGGACTGGGACACGGTCCTGGCGGCCGGCGACGCCGGCTATCTGACCGTACTGACCACGCAGGACAGCGAGGACTGGCAGCGCCCCGGCGTCGACCGGATCGTCACCAACGCCACACCGCACGGAAGCGCCGGCCGGATTCTGCTCATGCACGATGCCGGCGGCGACCGGTCCCAGAGCGTGGCCGCCCTCGACCGTCTGCTCCCCCTGATGGCGGCCCGTGGATTCACCGTGACCACGGTCGGCGACGCCGTCGGGATCCCGCAAGTCATGAACCCCGCCGCCGGCAAGGACCACTGGCTGGGCGTCGGTCTCATCGGGGCGCTGGACGGCAGCGCCTGGGCGCTGACCTTGCTCGGCTGGCTGCTGTACGCGGCAGGCGCGCTCGCCGTGCTGCGCGCCATCGCCGTGCTCATCGCCGCCCGGCGGCACGTCCGGCTACGGGGCACCGGCTGGGGGCGACCGGTCACCGCACCCGTCAGCATCATCGTGCCCGCCTACAACGAGAGCGCGGGCATCGAGGCCGCGGTCCGCTCGTTGCTCGCCTCCGACCATCCCGTCGAGATCATCGTGGTCGACGACGGCTCCACCGACGGCACCGCCGACCTCGTGGAGTCGCTCCGCCTTCCCTATGTGCGGGTCATCCGGCAGCAGAACGCCGGCAAGCCGGCAGCCCTCAACACCGGAATCGCTGCCGCCTCACACGAGCTCCTGGTCATGGTCGACGGCGACACCGTCTTCGAACCTGATGCCGCCCGCATGCTGGTGCAGCCGTTCGCCGACTCCCGGATCGGAGCGGTCTCCGGCAACGCGAAGGTGATCAACCGCGGCGGACTGCTCGGCCGCTGGCAGCACATCGAGTACGTCGTCGGCTTCAACCTCGACCGCCGCCTGTTCGACCTCGCCGAATGCATGCCAACCGTTCCAGGAGCCGTCGGCGCGTTCCGCCGCTCCGCGCTCCTGCGCATCGGCGGTGTCAGTGAGGACACCCTCGCCGAGGACACGGACCTCACCATGGCCCTGTGCCGCGAGGGCTGGCGGGTGGTGTACCAGGAGGACGCCATCGCCTGGACCGAGGCGCCGGCCTCCCTGCGTGCGCTCTGGCGGCAGCGCTACCGCTGGTGCTACGGCACCCTGCAAGCAATGTGGAAGCACCGCGGCGCCCTGGTGCAGACCCGGGCGGCGGGCAAGCTGGGCCGCCGCGGTCTGATGTATCTGTTGCTCTTCCAGGTTCTGCTGCCCCTGCTCGCCCCCGTCGTCGACATCTTCGCTGTCTACGGCCTGATCTTCCTGGACCCTCAACGCATCCTGGCCCTCTGGCTCGGCTTCCTCGCGCTGCAGACCGCAATGGCTCTGTACGCCTTCCGCCTGGACGACGAACGACCGGGGGCGCTGTGGAGTCTGCCTCTGCAGCAGTTCGTCTACCGGCAGTTGATGTACCTCGTCGTCATCCAGTCGGTGGCGACCGCGATCGCGGGATCGCGGCTGCGCTGGCAGCGGATGGAGCGTTACGGCAGCCTGCACGTACCCGAGCCCTCACCACATGGCTCGCCCGCGGCCTCCGGCGTGACCGATTCCTCCACGCGCGCGGCGCCTTCGTCATAGGGCGGCCGTCCACAACGAGTTGCGGATCGCGTCTCAGGCCCGGCGTCGTTCTCCCGGATCCTCCTCCGGTACCGGCAACGAGTTCGGCATGCTGGCCCGGTGGGCCAGTGCCACGGCGGCAACCGAGGAGTGGACGTCGAGTTTGATCATCAGATTCTGCACGTGCGTGCGTACCGTGTTCGTCGACAGGAAGAGGCGCCGCCCGATCTCCGATCGACTCATCCCGGCGGAGAGGCAACCCAGCACCTCGCGCTCGCGAGCGGTGAGGTTCGCCAAACGCCCGGTGTCCTCCTCCATCCCATCACGCATGGTCACCAGTTCAGCGAGCACCCGGGTGAGCAGGGGCGGCGGAATCCAGGTCTCGCCGCGCTGCACACCCCTGATGACGGCGAGCAGATGCTGCATGGAGCTGTCCTTGGAAACCCAGCCGCGAACACCGGAACGGATCGCGGCACAGGCGAGATCGTCGGCCCTGGTGCCGTCGCTGAGCACGATGAGGGGCACGGCCAGCCGGCCCGGCCACGGCGACACGGCCACAGCCAGGCCGGGCGAGGCCAACGGGCCGATGTCCGCCACGACCACGTCCGCGCGGTCATCCCCCGCTGCTCGGCAGGCCGCCTTCATCCCGGTTACCGCACTGCCGACCATTCCCACCTGTCGCAGCCCCAGCGCAAGGACCTCAGCGACCGAGCGGCGCCGGTCGGCCACGACGACCCGGATCTCGCCAGCCTGTTCCGAGGTTCCCACCGAATGGTCCACTCTGCCAGCCGCGAGGTCCACCCGCGCCGGGAGCCGATCCTCGACTGGAACGATCGGATCCGGCCACCGTCGTCGTCCCCGCCTTCGCGATCGATCGCACCGAGATCGTCCTCCACGAGCTCGCCGATCTGCGCCGGGACGGAATCCTGCCTTCCTCCGTCCCCGTCTACGTCGACAGCCCCATGGCGCTGGCCGCCCTGGACGTCTACCGGGACGCCCTGTGCTCCGGCTCCCCCGAGTTGCGGCCCGAGATCCTCGCCCAGGGCGAGGCCGCGATCAGTCCCGAGCCGTTCCTGGCGGCCCGCGCCGTCCAGGAGTCCATCGACAACAACACCAGCGGTCCCGCCGTCATCGTCCTCGGCCGGCATGGCCACGGGAGGCCGTGTCCTGCACCACCTGCACCGGCTCCTGCCCGACCCCCGCAACGCCGTCGTCATCGTCGGCTTCGCGGCCGCCGGCACCCGGGCCCGCGACCTGGTGGACGGCGTTCCCGCCCTCAAGATGTTCGGCGAGTACATCCCCGTACGGGCGGAGGTCGCCGACGTGCCGTACTTCTCCGCCCACGCCGATGCCGGACAGATCATCGACTGGCTGCGCGGAGCCCCGCCCCCGCACACCACCTACCTGGTCGACGGCGAGGAGTCCGCGGCCGCGTCGCTCCGGGACCGGATCGACCACGAATTGGGCTGGACGACCGTCGTACCCAAGCCAGGGGAGGCCGTTCTGGTCCGCTGACCGTGCGGGAAGGACCCGCCACGGCCGGGTCCTTCGAGGGCGGGTTGGCGCTTCTCGCCCAGGCGAAACAGAGAGACCGCCCGCGCCTGCGGACGGTCTCTCGGATCCTGTGGCTTTGTGGGCGGGCTTGTCGCTCCAACACCTCACCCGAATCATCAGCGATGTCCGTGATGCAGCTGGTGATGTCTGCCCTGGGTGTAGCGGCGGGTCCGCACCGCCGCCCAGAGGCGGCTCACCTTGTCGAGGAGCGTCTCCGATACGACCGTCATGACAGCGATCACAGCCAGCGCGGCCAGTAACAGCAGGACGAACAGTGTCCAGAAATCGGTCGTCAGCGTCGTCTCCACGATGGCCATCTCCTCATCGGCAGCTGTCGCTCGCAGCCGCTCTTCCGCCAGCATCGGCCGCTCAGTACCGGTGGTGCCCGGGGCCGAACGTCCCGGGGTGGGACCGTTCGGCTCTTACTCCGGCCCCATCGGAACGAGGATGACCGGGCAGCGGGCGTGGTGCAGTAAGGCTGTGGTGACCGGGCCGAGTTGAGGGCCCAGCCGGCCCTGGCGCCGGTGTGCGGCCACCACGATGACAGCGGCGTTGCCCGTTGCCTCCAGCAGTGCGTGCGCCGCCCCGGAGCGGACTGCGCGGGTCCGTACCGGGACCTCGGGATACTGATCGCGCAGCGATGTCACGACGCGTTCGGGCACGGCGGTCTCGTTCTGTGAACGACGGTCGATGTCGTCCTGAACGCGCCGGGTGGGGACCGGTGCAAGACCGACGGGTGCCAGATGACGATAGGTCCAGGCGTGCAGGACGCGCAGGGGTGATCCGCGGCGCGCGGCCTCGGCGAAGGCGTAGGCCGCTGCGTCGGTGTCGTTGTCGCTTTCGATGCCCAGCAGCACCTCACCGCCGGGGCCGGGGCCGTCCGGTCGCGAAACCTGGTCCCCCCGCACGACGAGGAGCGGGCTCAGCGTGCGTGCGGCCAGACGCAGACTCACCGATCCGAGCACCAGGCCCGCGAAACCTGGCAACCCGCGAGATCCGACCACGGTCAGAGCAGCAACACGGCCCCTGCGCAGCAACGCCTCGGCCGCATCCCCGACCACCGGTACGGTGCTGACCGGCAGACCAGGGTGCCGCTCACGCACCCGTTCAACGGCGGACTTCAGGGTCGGCCCCGCCTCATCGATGTCGGTGACGGCGAACACGATCTCCAGATCCGTTCCCAGCCTGACGGCTTCTGCCGCGGCCTCGTCCAGGGCTCGTACGGCGACGACTGAGCCGTCGACGCCGACGACCACGTGTCGAGCGGTCATGGTTCTCTCCTCCTTGGGTTTCGTGAGTTCGGCGGTTCGCCGCCGCGCTCCCCGGTGCGCTAGAACGCGCGCACGCCGTGATCCCGGAACTGGCCTCGCACACGGTCCACAAGGTCGGGCGACGGCGTTGGGGTGTCACGTAGCGGGAAAGGGATGTCCAGGGCTTCGTACTTGGCGGCGCCCAGCTTGTGGAAGGGCAGGACATCGACGCACTCGACATTGCCCAGTCCCGCGACGAAAGCCGCCAGGCCGTCGATGGCGGATTCGTCGTCGGTCCGGCCGGGAACCAGGACGTAGCGGATGCGGACCGGCACCCCGTGCCGGCTCAGCCTGGTGGCGAACGTCAGGGTCGGCGCGAGGCCGGCGCCCGTCAGGCTGCGGTAGGCAGCGACGTCGAAGGCTTTGATGTCCAGCAGGACCAGATTCGTGTCGGCGAGCAGATCGTCCGTGGCGCGGCTGCCGAGGAAGCCCGAGGTGTCCAGGGTGGTGTGCAGGCCGAGTTCCTTGCAGCGGTGGAACACCTCGGCGGTGAAGGCGGGTTGCAGCAGCGGCTCGCCGCCGGTGATCGTCACTCCCCCGCCGGCCGCGGTGATGAAGGTGCGGTACTTCTCGATCTCGGCCATCACGGCGTCGACGGTCATCTCCTGCCCGTCCCGCATGTGCCAGGTGTCCGGGTTCGCGCAGTACAGGCAGCGCAGCGGGCAGCCGCTGAGGAACAGTACGAAGCGGGTCCCGGGACCGTCCACGCCGGTGGACAGGTCCCAGGAGTGGACGCGGCCGGTGTTCACAACCGGCCGTGGAAGGTGCGGCTGATCACGTCGAGCTGCTGCTCGCGCGTGAGCCGGACGAAGTTGACGGCGTAACCGGAGACCCGGATGGTCAGTGCCGGGTAGTCGTCCGGGTGCTCCATGGCGTCTTCCAGAGTGGCCCGGTCCAGGACGTTGACGTTCAGGTGGAAGCCGCCGGCGGCCATGTAGCCGTCCAGGATCCCGACCAGGTTGGCGGCGCGTTCGCCCGGGTGGTGGCCGAGGCCTTCGGGCGTGATCGTCGAGGTCAGGGAGATGCCGTCACGGGCCTGGTCGTAGGGGATCTTGGCGACGGACAGCGCGGAGACGGCCATGCCGTGGCGGTCGCGACCGTTCATCGGGTTGGCTCCGGGTGCGAAGGGCTGCCCGGCACGGCGGCCGTCGGGGGTGTTGCCGGTGTGTTTGCCGTAGACCACGTTGGACGTGATCGTCAGCACCGACTGGGTGTGCTCCGCATTCCGGTAGGCCGGGTGCTCACGCACCTTGGCCATGAACCGGCGCACCAGGTCCACCGCGATCTCGTCGACGCGGTCGTCGTTGTTCCCGAAGGCGGGGTATTCGCCCTCGACCACGTAGTCGACCGCGAGGCCGGTGTCGTCCCGGATCACCTTCACCCGGGCGTGCTTCGCCGCGGACAGGCTGTCTGCGGCCACCGACAGCCCGGCGATTCCGCAGGCCAGTGTGCGGTGGACGGGGTGGTCGTGCAGGGCCATCTCCAGCCGCTCGTAGGCGTACTTGTCGTGCATGTAGTGGATGACGTTGAGGGCGTTGACGTAGGTCGCCGCCAGCCAGTCCAGAACATGGTCGTAGGCGGTGTTCAGCTCCTGGTAGTCCAGGTGGTCGCCGGCCAGTGGTTCCGTGGCAGGGGCGATCTGTTCGCCGGTCATCTCGTCCCGGCCGCCGTTGATCGCGTAGAGCAGGGCCTTGGCGAGGTTGACCCTGGCGCCGAAGAACTGCATCTGCCGGCCCACCGCCATCGCCGACACGCAGCAGGCGATCGCCGTGTCGTCCCCGGTCCGCGGGCGCAGCAGATCGTCCGACTCGTACTGCAGGGCGCTGGTGTCGATCGAGACCTGTGCGCAGAAAGTCTTGAAGCCTTCGGGCAGGCGGGGCGACCACAGCACGGTGAGGTTCGGCTCCGGTGCGGGCTCCAGGTTGTACAGGGTCTGCAGGAACCGGAAAGAGGTGCGGGTGACCAGAGTCCGGCCGTCCTGTCCGATGCCGCCCAGGGACTCGGTGACCCAGGTGGGATCGCCGGAGAACAGTTCGTCGTACTCCGGGGTGCGCAGGAAACGCACGATCCGTAGCTTGATCACGAAGTCGTCGATCAGTTCCTGGGCGCGGGTCTCGTCGATACGCCCTTCCTCGAGGTCGCGGGCGAGATAGACGTCGAGGAACGTCGAGGAACGGCCCAGTGACATCGCCGCGCCGTTCTGTTCCTTTACCGCGGCCAGGAAGCCCAGGTAAAGCCACTGGACGGCTTCGTGCGCGGTGGCGGCCGGACGGGAGACGACGCAGCCGTACGAGGCGGCCATCTCCTCCAGTTCGGCCAGGGCGCGGATCTGCTCGGCGAGCTCCTCGCGGTCGCGGATCACCTCGGCGGTGGACGGCTGCGTGTCCAGCAGGTCGCACTCGGCGTGCTTGGCCTCGATGAGGTGGGTCGTGCCGTAGAGAGCGACCCGGCGGTAGTCGCCGATGATCCGGCCACGGCCGTAGGCGTCCGGCAGCCCGGTGATGATCCCGGCCTTGCGGGCCTGGCGCATCTCCTGCGTATAGGCGTCGAAGACGCCCTGGTTGTGCGTCTTGCGGTAGGTGCCGAAGACCCGGGAGACGAACGGGTCCGGTTCGTAGCCGTAGGCGCGCAGCCCGTTCTCCACCATCCGCAGCCCGCCGTTGGGCATGATCGCCCGCTTGAGCGGCGCGTCCGTCTGCAGACCGACGATGAGCTCACGGTCCTTGTCGATCCAGCCGGGTCCGTGCGCGGTGATGGTCGACGGCGTGGCGGCGTCGACGTCCAGGACGCCCTTGCGGCGCTCCTCGGCGCGCAACTCGGACACGATGTCCCACACGGCCTGGGTCCGTTCCGTCGGGCCGGTGAGGAAGGCGGCGTCGCCCTCGTACGGCGTGTAGTTGTCCTGGATGAAGGCGCGCACGTCGATCTTCCGGTGCCAGCAGATTCCGGCGAAGCCCCGCCATGGATCGGTGGGAGGCCGGGTGTCCTTCCGAGTGGCCTGCGTCATGGCTCGTCGCCTCTTCCGTATCCGGTGACCGCAACACTGTCCGTCACTGAACCGTCGCACCGGCACGGTGGCCTGGGCGAGGGGCGGTTCGGCCCTGGTGCGGGACGTTCGGCCCCCAGCCCGGGCCGGGTGCGGAACAGGGCCGAACGGTCCCGCACGGGCCCGGTCAGCCCCTGTGGTCCGCCCCCGGTACGGACGGATCGTGGAGTCAGGAACGTTCCAGGGGAGAGAGGTCCGCCATGACGCACACCGCGCACCGCACCGAGAAGGTCCACGCGTTGCTTACCGACGGCAGGACGGTCGAGATCCGTCCCGCAGGCCCCGAGGACCGTGACCAGCTGCTGCGGCTGTACGAGGGGATGTCGGCGCAGAACATGCGCCTGCGGTTCTTCGGCGTGAGCCGTCTGTCGGGGCCACAGGCCACCGAGCGGGCCTGTTCCGGCCCCCGGAGCGGTCACTGCGCGCTGATCGCCGTCCGCGACGACCAGATCGTGGGGATCGCCGAGTACGAGATCGGTCCCGATCCCGGCTCCGCCGAGATCGCCTTTGCGGTAGCTGACGCGTTCCATCACTGCGGGGCTGGAACCCTGCTCCTGGAGCACCTCGTGCATGCTGCCCGCAAGGACGGCATCACGTCCTTCACCGCGGACGCGCTGTCGGAGAATCACCTGGTCCTGAAGGTCTTCGCCGACCTGGGCCTGAACACCGCCCGCCGCTTCGCCGGCACGGAGGTGCACTGCACGATCCAACTCGACCCGGACGAGGACTATCTCGCGGCGGTCGACGAGCGCGGCCGGACCGCGGACACCGCGAGCCTGCAACCGCTGTTGCGACCGCGCTCCATCGCCGTGGTCGGTGCCGGAACCAAGGCCGGATCGGTCGGGCGGGCCGTCCTGAAGAACATCCGTGACGCCGGGTATCCCGGCCGGCTCTTCGCGGTCAATCCCCACGCCCATGCCATCCTGCGCGTTCCCTGCTATCCGACGGTGACCGCTCTCCCCCACCCGCCGGACCTCGCGGTGCTCGCCGTACCCGCGCACGTCGTACCGGAGACCGCCGAGCAGTGCGGAACGAGTGGCGTGCGGGCGCTGGTCGTGCTCACCTCCGGCCTGGACGTCCACCAGTCGGCCGGTCTGCTCAGCGCCTGCCGCCGCTACGGCATGCGGTTGGTCGGCCCGAACTGCCTGGGCATCGCGAACACCGAGGACGAGGTCCGGCTAGACGCCACCTTTGCCGCCGACCGTCCGCGGACCGGATCCGCGGGAGTGGCCGTACAGTCCGGCGGTGTCGGAATCGCCCTGCTCAGCGGGCTGGCCCGGCTCGGGATCGGTGTGTCGAGCTTCGCCTCCCTCGGCGACAAGTACGACGTCAGCGCCAATGACCTCCTGCAGTGGTGGGAGGGCGACGGCCGCACCGACCTGGCCCTGCTGCACGTGGAATCGTTCGGTAATCCCCGGGCGTTCTCGCGGACCGCCCGCCGGGTCGCCCGCAGGATGCCGGTCCTGACCGTCGACGCGGGCCGGTCCGCGGCGGGCCGGCGCGCCGCCGCCTCGCACACCGCGGCGGCCGCGACCCCCACGATGACGCGGCAGGCGCTGTTCCGCCAGGCCGGCATCACCGCCACCCGTACCATCGGCGAACTCCTCGACACCGCGGCCCTCCTGAAGTCCCAGCCACTTCCCGCGGGCGGCCGGGTGGCCATCGTGTCCAACGCGGGCGGCGCGGCCGTGCTCGCCGCCGATGCCTGCGCGGAAGCGGGACTGACCGTCCCCGAACTGCCCGTGGATCTGATCACCCAACTGCTCCGGTTGCTTCCCGAAGGCGCATCCGCCACCAATCCCGTGGACGCCACCGCCGCCGTGGGGGAACGGGAACTGGGCGACTGCATCGACCGGCTCACCGCGCACGGCGCGGTCGACGCGGTCCTCGTCGCCCTGGTACCCACCGCACTGGCCGCGGCGACCGGCGACGATCCGATCCGGGCACTCACCCACGCCGCCCCGGGTCGTCGTTCCCGAACGGTCGCCGCGGTCCTCCTCGACCAGGGCGAACGGGTCCGCCTGCTGGAGGCCCCGGCCGGGGGCAGGGTCCCGGCCTACGCCGACCCGCAGGCCGCCGCCAGGGCTCTGGCGTACGCGGCCGACCGCGCCCGGTGGCTGGCTCAACCGGCCGGGTCCGTCCCCGAGCTCGCCGGTACCGACCCGGAAGCCGCCCGCGCGCTGGTCGGCTCCTTCCTCGCCGAACACCCCGAGGGCGGCTGGCTCGACCCACGTGGCTGTGCGGAACTGCTCGACTGCTACGGCATACCGCATCTGCCGTATGCCTGGGCCCGGAACGAACAGGAAGCGGTCGACGCGGCGGACCGCCTGGGCGGCCCGGGTCAGCGTGTAGCTCTCAAGGCCTACTGGCCCGGCCAGGTGCACAAGAGCGACCAGGGAGCGGTCCTGCTGGACCTGGAGGGCGAGCCCGAGGTGCGGGCCGCCCACCGCGATTTCACCGCCCGCTTCGGCGACACCATGACCGGCGTCCTCGTCCAGCCCATGGCCGAACGCGGCATCGAACTGGTCACCGGAGTGGTACAGGACGAGGTCTTCGGCCCGTTGGTGCTGTTCGGCCTCGGCGGCACCGCCACCGACCTGCTCGCCGACCACGCCGCCCGGCTCGCGCCGCTCGCCGACCGCGACACACACGAACTGATCACCGCTCTGCGCTGCGCCCCGCTGCTGTTCGGATACCGCGGCGCCGGACCGGTCGACCTGGAAGGGATCGAACAGCTGCTGCACCGGCTGTCGAAGATGGCAGGCGACCTGCCGCAACTCGTCGAGGCCGACCTCAATCCGGTGCTCGCACGGCCGGACGCCGTCTCCGCCCTCGACGTCCGTATCCGCCTGGTCCCCCAGCAGACGCACGACCCGTATCTGCGCCGGCTCCGCTGAGGAACAGCCGACCCGCGCCACCCGCGAGCACCGCCCACCACACGATGCACCACCCGAGGAGGAACCTCCGATGACCGCAACGAAGCCCCGGCGCACGCTCGTCGCCTACAGCAGCAAGAACGGGTCGACCGCCGAGATCGCCCGGTGGATCGGCGAGGAACTGCGCGAACAGCACATCGATGCCGAGGTCGCTCCCATCAGCGATGTCTCCAGCGTCGCGGCATACGACGCCGTGGTCCTCGGAGCCGGCCTGTACGCGGGCCGGTGGCCGGGAGAGGCCGTCCGCTTCGTCCGCCGCCACCGCCAGGCACTGACAGAACAGGACGTCTGGCTCTTCAGCAGCGGACCGCTCGACGGTTCCGCCACTGAGCGCGCCATCCCGGCCGCGCCCGCCGTCGCCCGCATCGCCGCCAAGCTGGATGCCCACGGCCACGTCACCTTCGGCGGCCGGCTCACCGATGGGGCCCGTGGATTCATCGCCCGCAGGCTCCGGAAGCAGCGCAAGGGAGGCGACTTCCGCGACCGCGAACAGGTCTGCGCCTGGGGCCGGAGCATCGCAGCCGAACTGACCGTTGTCAGCAACCACCACTGATCTGATGGGCATACCCGTCCGACGACATATCGCGGCATAGTCCCCAGGCAAATGAACAATTCTGACCGATCAAGGCCAGATTCAGTCCCTTCCGATGGCCCTGGAGGAAGACGGCTATCGTCCGACAAATCCCGTACCAACTGGTGCGGGCAACAGGAGGGACTGCGATGCCGACGTCTGTCCATGGCGGGAGTCCGGCGGAAGTGATGTTCCGGGCCTTGCTGGAATCCGCACCCGACGCCATGGTCATCATTGATGACGCCGGAACCATCCGACTCGTCAATGCCCAGACCGAGTCGATGTTCGGCTACTCCCGGCGGGAGCTCCTCGGGCACCCGGTCGAGATCCTGGTCCCCGAGAGATTCCACGGGAATCACCCCAGGCACCGCCACGGATATGCCGCGAACCAGCAGGTACGCCCCATGGGCGCAGGGCTCGAACTCTACGGACGGCGCAAGGACGGCCGTGGAGATCAGTCTCAGCCCGCTCCAGACGTCGGACGGACTGCTCGTATCGGCAGCAGTGCGGGATGTCAGCGAACGCAAGTCCGCCGAGGAGCGCATCAACGAACTCGCCGTGCTCGTCGAGTCATCGCAGGACGCGATCCTCGCCAAGACCCTCGACGGCATCATCACCTACTGGAACGCCGCCGCCCATCGCCTCTACGGGTACGCGGCGGAGGACGCGATCGGGAACTCCATTGCGATGCTCGCCCCTGCCGACTGCAAGGACGAGATCGCGAGCCTCCTGGAAAGGCTGGGCCGGGGAGAGCGCGTCGAACACTTCGAAATGTTCCGGGTCACCCAGTCCGGACGCCTGCTCGACGTCGACATCACCCTCTGGCCGATCAAGGGACGCGACGGAGCGATCGTCGGCTCCTGCTCGATCGTGCGGGATATCGCCGACCGCAAACGGGCCGAGGAAGAACTCACCGAGCTCTACCGGCAGCAGCGCCACATCGCGTTGACCCTGCAGCACAGTCTGATGGGCTCTCCCCCCGCGCTTCCCGAAATGCAGGTGGCCAGCCGCTATTTCCCGGCGACGCAAGGTGCGGGAGTCGGCGGCGACTGGTTCGACATCATTCCGCTCGGCGGCGGCCAGGTCGGCGTGCTCATCGGTGATGTCATGGGACGCGGCCTGGACGCCGCCGCCGTCATGGGCCAACTGCGCTCGGCCGCTCGGGCACTGGCCAAGACCGGCATCACGCCGCGGCAATTGATGAAAGCCCTCGACGCGTTCGTCGCCGACCTGCCCGATCAGATCGTCACCTGCTGCTATCTGGTCGTGGATCCGGACGCCGGCGAGGTGACGATCTGTTCGGCCGGACATCTGCCCGTCCTGCTCGTGCAGCCCGACACCTCGGTCGAGCACCTTCCCGCACCGGTCTGCGTGCCGCTCGGCGTCGGCGGCATCCCTTACCAGCAGGCCTGCATTCCGGTCATGGCCGGCTCCACTCTGGTGCTCTACACCGATGGACTCGTGGAGACGCCTCGCTCCGACATCGACGTCCAACTCAAACTCCTCGCGGTGGAGCTCCAGAGCGCGTTCCTGTCCGGGGTGTGCCTGGAAGAGGTTTCGGACAGGGTGCTGGCGGCGCTCCGCCCGGACGCGGACGGGCATGCGGACGACGTGACGCTGCTCCTGGCCCGGATCCCGGCGGCGCCGCTCGCCGCGGCCTCGATGAAGGTACCCGCCGACCCCGCCTCCGTCTCCGCCGGACGCCGCTTCGTGATGACCACACTGCGCAGTTGGGGTTGCGAGGAAGCGACGGAGTCAGCCTGCTTGCTGGCATCCGAGGTCCTCACCAATGCGATCAGCCACAGCCACCCCCGAGGAACTCTGGACCTGCGACTGCACCACACCGCACGGGAGATGACCGTCGAAGTCACCGACAGCAGCACCCACATCCCCCAGCTCCGGCACGCAGAATCGGGCGACGAGTCGGGCCGGGGACTTCTCCTCGTCGACACCCTGGCCACCGACTGGGGCACCCGCCCCACGGACGACGGCAAGACCGTCTGGTTCACGTTGCCCCTGAAACAGCCCGAACCCCTGGGTTAGTCAGCCGGCGACATGGCCGCTCGCGGCCGAATATCCGTCTCCCCATGCGGCCTTGGCCCCGGAATCCCCGATCCGGTAGACCTGCACCACTGCCCCTGCCCCGACGATGAGGGTCAGCGCCACCGCCGTCACCCGCACCGGCAGGCTCACCGATACAACGCCCCGGGGCATATCGGCATCAGGGGCCGCTCGGCCGGTCCCCTTGCGTCCGAACCACCAGAACGCCACGGCGAGAAGAAAGAGCCCGACGGCCCAGGGCAGCAGCCCGTCGCCCAGCTCGGCATGCCGGCGTACGAGAGCAGTGCGATTCACGCGGTGCTCCAACCACTCACCCGCGTGCGTGGTCAGCGGCACGCTGACCAGGGACACCAGCGCCAGCACGGGAAGAACGAGGCCGAGCCTGCTGATCCAGGCAGGCCATACGGCACAGACCACCAGGGCGAGAGCCGTGAGCGGCACCAGCACCACCACCACGTGGACCAGAAGAACATGAGCGGGCAGCCCATTGATGACAGTCGGCCCCATGAACAAGCACCTTCCAGAAGGATCGGTCGAGGGCGCCGAAGCTACTACACGCATGTAGACACTCAGAGCACATCGTTCACGCTCCGAAGGCCCGCCGTCCCGCCCCCTCCCCTGGGGTGAACCCTGGCGCATCCGTGTCGGCGCAGCTCAGCGGGCACGCTTGCCCGGGTCGTCCTTCGACAGCCGGCACGCCGGGAGCAGAAGCGAGGAAGGGCGGCGTGAGAGATTCAGAGAGAACTCAGAGGTTCAGGGACCCGTCATGTCCCCGCCCCCCGTCGCGTCGGCATCCCCGACAACGTGCCGCCTCGGATGCCGTCCCGGCGACCGGATCTCAACAGCGCTGCTCATGGTCACGGGAATCCCGCGGCCCGATGTAGTGCCGTTCCTCGATGACCCTGCTGCTCTCACCAGGACGACGGTGCGGCACGAAGGGGCTGCCCGCCGCCGCGATGACGAGCACTCCCAGACCGACCGACGGCCACGGCACCAGCGGACTGTGCACACCAACGATCTTCAGGACTCCCCACGCCACGAGCGCGATTCCGCCGAGCAGCCACATGGCGACCTCGTCAGTCACGGCCACGATTTTCCCGTCACCTCACCTTCGCTCCGCTGAAAGGCGCCCGCCAACGGGCCGGACGGCCCCCTCCTGGACCGAGAGGGTTCGTTCCTCCCCCGGTCCAAGGTGGTGACCTTCAACCCTGTGACGAGGGCCGAATGGCCACCTGTGCGGCGAGGCTCGTCGGCGCAGGCTGAGAACGCCAGTGAAACCAGGGGCCGCCTCCTTCGCGACCCGTCACCATCTTTGCTCCGAGGAGCGGTTCCATGACCAGGTCGAAGCCGATCGCCGGCGCCCACCTCGCGGCTGCCCACCACGACGCGAAGTCGTCGACAAACGGCAGCCCCGAGACCGATCGGGCTGTGAACAGCCTCGTCGACGGGGCCCTCCAGGCGTTGGAGGAGTACGCGGACTTCACCCAGGAGCAGATCGACCTCATTGTCAGGAAGGCGTCCCTGGCGGCCCTCGCCGAGCACACCGGTCTGGCCGCGCTGGCGGTCGAGGAGACCGGCCGGGGCGTCTTCGAGGACAAAGCCGTCAAGAACGTCTTCGCCTGTGAGAACGTCACCCACTCGATGGCGGGGATGAAGACTGTCGGGGTGGTGAGCCGCGACGAGATCACCGGCATCGTCGAAATCGCCGAACCCATCGGTGTCGTCGCCGGGGTCACACCGGTGACCAACCCGACCTCGACGACCATCTTCAAAGCTCTCATGGCTCTCAAAACCCGCAACCCGATCGTGTTCGCCTTCCACCCCGCCGCTCAGCGCTGCTCCGCGGCTGCGGCCCGCATCGTGCGCGACGCAGCCGTCAAGGCCGGAGCGCCTGCGAACTGCGTGCAGTGGATCGAGGAGCCCTCGATGCGGGCGACGGCAGCGCTGATGCATCATCCCGGCGTCGCGACGATCCTGGCGACCGGTGGCAACGCGATGGTGAAGGCCGCCTATTCGTGCGGCAAGCCGGCGCTGGGCGTCGGGGCGGGCAACGTCCCCGCGTACATCGAGAAGAGCGCGGACCTCAAGCGCGCGGTGAACGACATCGTGCTGTCCAAATCGTTCGACAACGGCATGATCTGCGCGTCCGAACAGGCCGTGATCCTCGACGACGAGGTGTACGAGGCGGCACTGGAGGAGTTCCGGACCCTCAAGGCGTACGTCGTGAACCCGCAGGAGAAGGCGGCACTGGAGCAGTACGTCTTCGGAGTCGGTACCGCTCATGATCGCGACTGCGCAGGTGCGGTGTTGAACGCCGCCGTGGTCGGCCGTTCCGCGGCCGAGATCGCACAGGCGGCCGGCTTCACCGTCCCGCAGGACACCTCCATCATCCTGGCACCGGTCTCCTTCGTCGGCGAAGGGGAGCCACTGACGCGCGAGAAGCTCTGTCCGGTGCTGGCCGTGCTGCGTGCGGCCGACCGTTCCGAGGGGATACGGCTGGCGGCGGAGATGGTGGAGTTCCACGGTCTCGGGCACAGCGCCGCCGTCCACACCGAGGACGCCGCGTTCGCCGAGGAGTTCGGGCACGCGGTGAAGGCCTGCCGGGTGATCTGGAACGCCCCCAGCTCGCAGGGCGGCATCGGCGACGTCTACAACGCCTTCCTGCCCTCGCTCACCCTGGGCTGCGGGAGCTACGGCCACAACTCCGTCTCCGGGAACGTCACCGCCTTCAACCTGCTGAACATCAAGCGGATCGGGCGGCGCAACTCGAACCTGCAGTGGTTCAAGGTCCCCTCGAAGATCTTCTTCGAGCGCAACTCCATCACCTATCTGGCCGACATGCGCGGTGCCCGCAAGGTCGTCATCGTCACCGACCGGACCATGGTGGACATCGGCCATCTCCAGCGGATCCGCGGCATCCTCGACCGGCGCACGACGCCCTGCGAGATCCGCGTCATCGACTACGTCGAACCCAACCCCAGCATCGACACCGTCACCAAGGGGGCCGAGCTGATGCACGGCTTCCAGCCGGACACCATCATCGCGCTGGGCGGCGGATCGCCGATGGATGCGGCCAAGGTGATGTGGCTGATGTACGAGCACCCGGACATCGACTTCGCGGACCTGAAGGAGAAGTTCTTCGACATCCGCAAGCGCGCGTTCACCTTCCCCGACCTCGGCGCGAAGGCCCAGCTGGTGTGCATCCCGACGACGTCCGGGACCGGCAGCGAGGTGACGCCCTTCGCGGTGATCACCGACACCGCCACCGGTCAGAAGTACCCGCTGGCGGACTACGCCCTCACCCCGAGCATCGCCATCTGCGACCCGGCGCTCACCACCCACCTGCCGAAGGCCGTCACAGCCGACACCGGATTCGACGCCCTGACGCACTGCATCGAGGCCTACGTCTCGGTCTATGCCAACGACTTCACCGATGGGCTGGCCCTCCAGGGGATCCGGCTGATCTTCGACCACCTGGAGCGCGCCGTCGCCGACGGCACGCACGACCTGATCGCCCGGGAGAAGATGCACAACGCGGGCACCATCGCCGGCATGGCGTTCGGTTCGGCCTTCCTCGGTGTCGTCCACGCGATGGCCCACACCCTGGGCGGGACCTTCGGCGTCGCGCACGGACGCACCAACGCACTGCTGCTGCCGCATGCCATCCGCTACAACGGAAGCACACCGGCGAAGGTCACCTCGTGGCCCAAGTACCGCAACTACATCGCCCCCGAGCGCTACCAGGCCATCGCCCAGGCCCTCGGCCTGCCGGCGTCCACACCGGAACAGGGTGTCGAGTCCCTCGCCGTCGCCGTCGAGCGACTGCGCGACGCCGTCGGCATCCCGCCGTCCTTCAAGGCCGCGGGCGTGGACGAGAAAACGTTCCTCGAAGCCTTGCCCCAACAGGCGATGAACGCCTACGAGGACCAGTGCGCCCCCGCCAACCCCCGCATGCCGATGCTCGCCGACATGCGGCAACTCATGCGCCAGGCGTACTACGGCTCTCCCGCCTGAGGCGGGCACGAGGGTGACCCGGTGGCAGCCGTTCAGCACGGGCGGGACAAGGACGCCGTCCCATGCCTGACCCTGGCCCTCACTTCAGGGCCCGGGTCAGGCCGTCGTGCGGGAGTGCTCGGCGGACATCATGGGGCGGCGAACCGAGTGCCGGCGCCGGCAGCTCACTTGTCCGGATGCTCACGTGTACGGAACGACGGCGACCGGCGCAGAGGAATGGTGGAGCAGGGCGACGGTGGTGGGCCGATGTACCTGCCGGTAGGCAGGTGACTGATGCTCCGGCCGACAATCAGCAGAGAGGTGTCGCCTGCTGCTTCCAGAAGCCGCTCCGCGGGCCGTCCCGTCACAGCTTTTCCGATCACCTCGACGCCGGGGAACTTGTCCCGCCAGTTGCGCATACCGGTCACCTGCCGCGCACGCGGGCATGACGCGACCTCCCGGACGGTCACCCACCATGGATCATCCCGTCCTACACGTCGCCGACCGCATCGAGCCGCGGCGTGTCTACTCGGCTGCTGATGTCGCCAACCTGCTCGGCGTCGTCCTCAGCAGCGTCTACACGCTCAAGAACGCCGGCTGTCTTCCGGGTGGCGAACAGCAAACTGTCGGAGCGCGCACACGTTGGGCATGGACAGGCGCGGCCCTTCTGGCGGCGCCGGGACGCGCCGAGGACTTTCCGGGGCTGGATCACGACGCGTACGCCCCTTCCAGTTGTGGCGATTCGGATGCCGCTGTGACGACTGCCTGGAAGCGCACAACACGGCATCCCGCGAGCGCCGACGAGGCGAGGCCGCCCAGATGTTCCCCGACGTGTTGCGTCAGAAGGTCCTTGATCTTGTCGAGGCCGGTAACCCGGTCAAAGACGCAGCAGAAATCGTTGGCGTCACAGCAGTCCGGATTTACGGGTGGGCCCGCCGCGATGAGGTTTTCAGCGCCGCCGTGAACCACGCCGCATGGACCCTGTGCACGGACCGGGGCGGATCGGCGTGCTCAACCGCGCGCCAGCACTCCGCGGGCTGCCGGGGGACCGGGCTGCCGGATCGCAGACCGACGCCGGTGCCTGAGTCGGTATCGCGCCCGGCCCGGCCGCCGCTCAGGACATGATCACCGCCTACGAGGCCCGCCCCAACGGCACCTGACACGGGGCACCTCCTGCGAGTGATCCCCCGTGGTGAGCGGCGTCCACAGGTCGGAGACCGGGTGCTGATGCGTTGGCGCTCATGGCCGTTCGGGTCTTCTGGCCAGAAAAGTGGCGATCGTTCGCTTGGCCCCTTCGTCGGGCTCCTGCATCAGGCGTGCGGTGACGATGAGTCCGGCCCGACCCAACAGCCGGGCGATCCGGTCCACCGGCAGCAAGTGGGAGGCGTAGGACACCGGATGGCCGCCGAACGCTTGCGTCGGCCGTAGCTCCTCCTCGTCGTCTCCCACATAGCCGGCCATCATCAGACGGCCGCCCGGCGCGAGCGTGCGCCGGAACTCGGCGAACACGACGGGCAACCACTCCGGTGGCGTGTGATGGGTGGAGTAGTGGGCCAGGATGCCGCCGAGCTCGTCGTCCCGGACGGGCAGCGCGGTCATCGACCCCACCGCGAACCGCAGCCCCGGACAGGCCCGTCGGGCGAGCTCGATCATCTTCGGGGACAGGTCGATACCGAAGGTGGACACCCCCAGCTCCGCCAGATATGCGGTGACCTTGCCCGGGCCGCACCCGAGGTCGGCGACCGGCCCGAGGGCGGCGGCCGCCCGCGCGACGTCAGCGAAAGCGGTCAGCATGGCGCGGGACAACGGATCAAGCTCCGCAGGATTCTTGACGATCTCCGCGTAGTCGGCGGCGACGGTGTCGTACGGCTCCCGGACCGCGGCAAGGTAGGAGGGTTCAGTCACACGGACGACCCTAGGCGAGGAGGGTGCTGACAGCCGGAGATCGGACAACCCTTGTCAGGTTCGGCGCACAACCCGTGTTGGGGAACGATCGACCGCGCAGCGCTACATGCGGCACATCACGGCCACGCCGGTGAATCACTTGATGAATGCCGGTGTGTTGGGCGTGCGGGCCCGGCGACGTACTTCAGCTCGTACTTCTCGAACAACGCGCGCACCTTCACCGCGACCTCGGCGTACCGGTTGCTCGGCAGGTCCGGGAACAGG